>NZ_JBLOJT010000053.1:0-11380 GCF_047785745.1 Streptococcus pluranimalium
ATTCTTAGTTTCTTCTACGCTGTTACCATCTGGTGTCGCTTATGCAGAAGAAAGGCAACTAACTCAAGAACGTGAACGGCTGGAAACCATCCGACAAGAAGTCGCAGAGAGCCTTTCTGACGTTGCAACGTCTACTCAGGTAAGTGAGGACAATACTGTTTCTGCTTCGGAGACTCGGGCTATGAGCTCTGAGGAAGAAGTATCAGTCAAAGCAGAGACAGTGTCAGATCCCCTATTACCATCACCAGCAAATACGGAGGCGTCAGCTGAAGTCTCTCGTCAAGAGGAAATACCAGAAAAAGTTTTCCCTTCAGAGGCGTCTGATTCTGAAGAGACTTCTACTCCAAAGAGAGTTAAAAGGTCTCTAGCACAATCAGCCCCTTCTAGTAATGAGCCACTTGATTTTGATAGTGCTTTAGGACGTTATCACACTCAACTTAATCAAGAAGAGTTGTTGCGCTTTCAAAATGCTAAGACCAACGATGAGAAGTCTAAAATCATAGAAGAAATTCTCATTAGACAAATTAACGAAGATTATGGCTTGCTTGAATTAGAGGCGTTTAAAGAGCAACTCTCTGAAGAACAATTGCAATTGTTAGCATCTAAAGAAACAGATGAAGCCTTTGAGGAGACACTGAAATCTTACTCTTTGGCATTTCAACAAGAACAAGACCTAGCTGCCTTCATGGATGAGCTTATTCTCAGTAGTACCGAGGAGGAATACGATAAGCTCATTACTGCTAAATCCGAACGTGAATTTACGGATACTCTACTCCAGTTATCTGAAAAGAAAGTTCAAGAATTGTCACCAGTAGCAACAGAAGGGTCGTCACGTAGAAAGCGATTCGCGCCAGCAGCACCTTTTATTGTAATGTATGGACCTCAAATTGTTTCCGCTGCAATTGCCACTGGGAAGTTGTTGGCGGTAGCAGCCAGTGCTATAGGGACAGCTTATGTTGGCCATAGAGGTATCGAAGCTTATAAGAATTATCATCAAGCTAAAAAAAGTGCTAAAGCTAGAAAAAGTTCTCGCGTTCATCGCCAATCAAGAAGTCGTACTAATGCTCAATCAAGAAGTCGTGCTGTTAATCAAGCCAAACAGTATGCCCGTTCTTCAGCTGGATATAGTAGTGCTTATACAGGAAATACTGGTACCTATGTTCCCTCATACGGCCCTATAAGACCTTCTACTCCAGTCGTTTCCTATGGACCAACTGCTCCAAATCGTTCTGCTCGGGCTGCTAGTAATGTATTTTACTATACAGGTGCTCGGACAATCCCTACTTATAATCTAGCAGGTGATAAGTATACCGTTATTCCTAATGACTCCGTTTGGTCTATCTCCAATCAGTTCGGCATTAGTATGACTGATTTGATTACGTGGAATGGGATTCAACATTACACGATTCATCCAGGACAGCAATTATTGGTAAGACCAACGGTGTTGTCGGCTGATGGCAAGAGACACCAAGTGTTGCCAAATGACTCCGTTTGGTCGATATCTCATAAATATGGCATTGCCATGAGTGACTTTATCAAATGGAATAATATTAAAAACAATGTGATTCATCCAGGCCAGAATCTTTTAATCCGCCCTGTCGCTAGTGCTAAACCAGTTTCCCCGAGTCAACCAGCTTCGACGACAACATCAGCCAAAACGTATACGGTTAAAGCAGGGGATTCTGTCTGGCTTATTGCTCATAACCATGGCATTAGTATGGATAATTTGGTTAAGTGGAATAACATCAAAAATTACACGATTCATCCCGGTCAACAAGTGATTGTTAAACCAGCGACGACAACTAAAGCTCCTGTTAATACCGGTCAAGCAAGTCCAGCTAAAACGTATACGGTAAAAGCGGGGGATTCCGTTTGGCTCATTGCGCATAACCATGGCATTAGCATGGATGACTTGGTTAAGTGGAATAACATCAAAAATTACACGATTCATCCCGGTCAACAGGTAGTTGTTAAGCCAGCTAGTCCATCAAAATCTTCTGATACTAGTCAGGCAACTTCAGCTAAAACGTATACGGTAAAAGCGGGGGATTCCGTTTGGCTTATCGCTCATAATCATGGTATTAGTATGGATGACCTTATTAAGTGGAATCATATTAATAACAACCTCATTCATCCTGGCCAAACGGTCATTGTATCAGAAGCTGGTGTGGCTTCTAGTCAACAAAAGGATAAAACCTATACCGTTCAACCAGGAGACTCAGTCTGGCTCATTGCCTCCATACATGGCATCAGTATGGAAGAGTTGATTGCTTTGAATGACATCAAGGACTACACGATTCATCCGAATCAAACCTTGATTGTTGAAAGCATGATCAATAAAGAAGCTGAAAAATTAGCTAAGGAACTAGGTTATGATAAGACAAATGAGTTCAGTAGTGGACGACCAATCTTCAAAAATAAAAAGAAAAATCCGAAGTTTATTACACCAGATAATACTAAACATAAAGGAGGTGTATGGAAAGGTGCGGATAAAATAAAAGACCTTAAGAATAAAACTAGTCGTAAAGGAACTTACGATAAAGACTTAAATAAGATTGATAAGTAGGAGTAACAGTGTGAAATATCGAATACGTTTTTCAAAATATGATATCAAATACCGTAATGAGCTTGGCCATTACTTGAGAGATGATTGGACGTCTATTTGGGATGTCGGTAAAGTTTGTGAAGGTGTTCTGGTGACGCTTGAGGAGTATGAGCGTGTAGAGAGCCAATACCTAAAGACATTAGAAGAAATTGTTAAGTTATTGGATATTGACTCTTTTCGCATTCGCGATGTTGATTATTATGATAATGAATTCTCTGACTTAGGCTTTCCAGTAAAAGTTGGGGCTACTGTCACTATTGAACAATTTTTGATATTAGCTAAGCTAATCTTACGAGAAGAGTTATGGGTGAGTTTTGAACATCCCGATTTATGGATTAATTATGCAGGTGATTTTTATATTTATATAGGTTTTAATCGAAACTTAGATGGTGTTAAGCGCATTGTCAAAGCTAATCATTTATTTTGGGAGAAGGAGAAAACAGTCTTTTTTGACGAATAAGATGAGGATGATTTTAAACCTTTAGTATAGATATAGCATGTAACATAGCAGATGGAAGAACAATAGCTTCTTTGTTCTTCCATCTGTTTTTTTGTTGAACCTGTTTAAAAATACTTTTCAAATTATTTTCACTGAAGTAAAATAAAACCATGAGATTATATTTTGATGAAACAACTTTTGTCCATGAGATGGATCATGTTCGGGAAAAGCATTTTCTCAAGTAGGGTTATCGTCCCATTGTGACTAAAGATGCAGTTTTAAAAACTGTTAAATGCGTTGATAACCTTTTCTCAGAAAGGGAGTCTGTAATGAATATCGAATGAAGTAATTAAGGAAAAAGGATAAGTTTTTGTGTGAATATTGTAGCAAGTTTAATAGAATTTATTGGTAACCTCTTTGCAAGTGGTCTCTGGTCAGCAATAGTTACGATGTTTGTGATTGTTATTTTATTGATTTTAGAGAAATATATTAATTTAGGTTTACTAAAGTATCAAAAAATTTTCTTGGGTATTGTCGCTGTAATCTTTTTAACACTCTGGGTTGTTGCATACACAATAATATTACCTAATTTATAGATTTATGTATTAGGGTTTAAGCAAGAGTTTATGATGTTGTTACAGGCTAAAGAGATTAATCACGAAAGTCTATTTAGAATACTATTTTTCAGAAACTCTTTTCAAGATATTTTCATTCTTGTAAAATATTTTTATGGAGATTAGATTTGATGAGCGAGCTTTTGTATCTGAGGTGGCTAGATTACGAATTGAACGGACTCTAGTAGAAATTCCAGGCTACTACAAAACTCGTGAGGGTAATTTTGAGTATATTATTGAGCCAGATGGTCTTATCAGACATAGATTTTTCAATCCAAAAAATATCAAGAGGTAGATTATGATTGACTATAACACGATATTATCAAGTGACTTATCTCAGAGAGGTTATGATTTAAAAGCCTTATACCTTAATGAGCTTGCTTGGGATTATAATGATATTTTAGAAGTTATTGCCAGCGTAAAGAAGCATAAATTACTTATTTTGGGAGGAGATGTTTATCATTTTAGAAAGGGTAAAGTTTCTTGGACCTATGATGGCTGGAGTTATCAAGGAGATGATTGGATAGCCTCAGTTCAGAAGAGTTCGAAATATATTAAAGATTATCATGAGATGAACGGGCCCCACTATCTATACTCTCTCGTTATTGCTAGCCCTAGGATGACGTCACTTTGTTTTTCCAAGCACGATGAGATAAGTCGCCGAGATAAAAAACGGTATGGTTTTAGTAGGGACTGGAGTAGTGTGAAATATATTGGACAGATATTTTTAGGGCAAGAACTAACTCAAATAGGCTATGAAAAGGTTGAGGAACGCTATTTGGCTGTTTTTAGAGATGTTGCTAAGATGATGTCCCTCTCCGAGTTTTACCTTTCTTCTTTGGAAGTCATCAGTGGTGAGGTATTGATGGCTTATCCTTTCTTAGAAGAAGGACATTCATTAACATTGGAAGAAACTCTTTCCTGCATACAGTTAATGCTTAGAGAGAAAATATGGTGTAAACTTATCAACCCCCATTTGGAATTCCATTTTGGCTATGATTATTACGCTTATCTCTATTTTGATTGGGATAAGGAGCGGGTAAAAGCTATTATTAAAAAACATGAGCTTTTTTGGGAAGATCGAGAGTCGCCTTATCTTTAGAATGGAGTAACAAGATGAAGTATCGCTTAAGCTTTTCAAAGTATGACATTAAATACCGTAATGAGCTGGGTCATTACTTGAGAGATGATTGGACGTCTATTTGGGATGTCGGTAAAGTCTGTGAGGGTGTTCTGGTGACGCTTGAGGAGTACGAGCGTGTAGAGAATCAGTACCTAAAGACTTTGGAAGAAGTTGCTAAATTGTTGGATATTGACTCTTTTCGCATTCGTGATGTTGATTATCATGATAATGAATTCTCTGACTTAGGCTTTCCAGTAAAAGTTGGGGCTACTGTCACTATTGAACAATTTTTGATATTAGCTAAGCTAATCTTACGAGAAGAGTTATGGGTGAGTTTTGAAAATCCCGACATTTGGGTCAATTTTGTGGATGATTATTATGTTTTTCTAGGTTTTAATCGAAACTTAGATGGTGTTAAGCGCATTGTCAAAGCTAATCATTTATTTTGGGAGAAGGAGAAAACAGTTTTTTTTGACGAATAAGATGAGGATGATTTTAAGCCTTTAGTATAGATATAGCATGTAACACAACAGATGGAAGAACAATAGCTTCTTTGTTGAACCTGTTTAAAAATACTTTTCAAATTATTTTCACTGAAGTAAAATAAAGCCATGAGATTATATTTTGATGAAATAGCTTTTGTCCATGAGATGGATCGTGTTCGGGAAAAGCATTTTCTCAAGTAGGGTTATCATCCCATTGTGACTAAAGATGCAGTTTTAAAAACTGTTAAATGCGTTGACAACCTTTTCTCAGAAAGGGAGTCTGTAATGAATATCGAATGAAGTAATTAATGAAAAAGGATAAGTTTTTATGTGAATATTGTAGCAAGTTTAATAGCATTTATTGGTAACCTCTTTGCAAGTGGTCTCTGGTCAGCAATAGTTACGATGTTTGTGATTGTTATTTTATTGATTTTAGAGAAATATATTAATTTAGGTTTACTAAAGTATCAAAAAATTTTCTTGGGTATTGTCGCTGTAATCTTTTTAACACTCTGGGTTGTTGCATACACAATAATATTACCTAATTTATAGATTTATGTATTAGGGTTTAAGCAAGAGTTTATGATGTTGTTACAGGCTAAAGAGATTAATCACGAAAGTCTATTTAGAATACTATTTTTCAAAAACTCTTTTCAAGATATTTTCATTCTTGTAAAATATTCTTATGGAGATTAGATTTGATGAGCGAGCTTTTGTATCTGAGATGGCTAGATTACGAATTGAACGGACTCTAGTAGAAATTCCAGGCTACTACAAAACTCGTGGGGGTAATTTTGAGTATATCATTGAGCCAGATGGTCTTATTAGACATAGATTTTTCAATCCAAAAAATATATGGGACTTTTAAAAATGGTAGATATACAGTAGAAAAAGATACGGCTCAACAAGGTGGTCGTCGGTGGAAGTTGAAAAAAGATGGCCGTCGAATTGGCTCATTAGACAAAGATGGAAATATTATTGCAGATTAAAAGGAGATAAAGATGAAAAACATTAAGTTATCAGGTTTCGAATTTGAGTATAATCCGATTATGGATTGTGTCTTTGATGAAAAGCAAAATAGATTAGTTTTTGTATCAGAAAATTACGGCGATGTTCACCTAGCTATCGAATTAAAAGGGTCAACCTTAATATTTCATCCAAGATGGAACATTAATATAGTAATTGATGAAAAACACCCAAATAAATATATTCTAGATGTTAATTCTACAAATTTTTAGGAGCTATTACTACCGTCAAGAAACACAAATTGCTTATTTTGGGAGGAAAGTGTATCACTTTATATTTTTTAGAGAGGGGGTAACAAGTTGAAGTATCGATTCGGTTTTTCAAACTGTAATGTTTTAAAAATTACTGTTAGTTATGAAAATTTAAATTGAAATTATGAATAGACTCACTAGATAGTGGCGCAAGTATAATGACAAAGAAAGAGAAGATAACATTGAAAACAATTAAATTATCATATTTTGAGTTTGAGTATAGTCCGATTATGGACTGTGTTTTTGATGAAAAACAAAATAGGTTAGTATTTATATCAGAAAATTACGGCGATATTCATCTAGCTATCGAATTAAAAGGATCAACCCTAATATTTCACCCAAAATGGAACATTAAAATATTGACTGACGAAAAGGAAAAAAACAAGTATATTCTCGATGTGAATTGTCCAGATGAGACACTCAACTTGGACGAATTGTTTAAGAAATATTGATACTATGTGATATGCTTCCCTTATGGTGGACAGTGAAATAACCAAATTATTTTACTAGAAACTATAAGGGGAATTTTTCACTGTCCAAAAGAATTCCAACATCAGTAGAAGAGAAATTAGCAGTTGTCTTGTCCTATTTAGAAGAAGGTCATTCATTAACGTTGGAAGAAACTCTTTCCTGCATACAGTTAATGCTTAGAGAGAAAATATGGTGTAAACTTATCAACCCCCATTTGGAATTCCATTTTGGCTATGATTACTATGCCTATCTCTATTTTGATGGGGATAAGGAGCGGGTAAAAGCTATTATTAAAAAACATCGGCTTTTTGGGAAGACCGAGAATCGCCCTATCTTTAGCCTACTGTAAAGGAAATAAACATAAAAAATATTTTGAATACCACCCTATTATGGATTGTATTTTGATGAAAAGCTAACACCTAGAGAGAATAAGATTGGGAGCCTACTGAAAAAGTCATCGTTTGATGGCTTTTTTTGCTATACTAAAGTTGAGGTGATGAGATGTTTGATAATCAGTTGACTTTGGATGTTAGTCCCTATTCTACTCTGTATGATATTGTTGTTCCTAAAACTCATTTTTTACGGCAGCTAGCGTAACTCTGTGATTTTAGCTTTATTTATGATGAGCTGGAAAAGAATTATCAACCTGACTTCGGGCGTCGTGCCTACTCTCCTATCATGATGTTCAAGTATCTCTTACTGTAGTCCACGGAATGATAGTGACTCATACCATCCTCGTTATAACCGATAGGACATCAATTGTGTTATCCTAAGACAAAGAAAAAGATTAAGGAGAGGTTGATTATGGGAAAGAATTATTATTACGTCGAGGTTGAAACTTTACAGGGTGAACAGATTCATTTCCAACTCCCCAATGACTTGCAAGGTGGTATGCGAGCCTACCGACATGACAATCCCTTAACTTGGGAAAGTTTGTTAAGGGACGCTTTGATCAATATCCCTAGTGAAGGTTATACGAAAGCCAATCATTATAAGCCTATGATTCGTTTGGCTCGAGTTAGCCGAGTGTTTGCGCAGAAAAAACAACAGCGTAGGCGTAGTCGAGGGCAATTTCTAACTAGTGATAACTGGCAACAAAAAGGAATCAAGCATTTTCTTGAGAGCGCTCGTTTTATCCAACATGACTATAAATGGTGGAACCAATGGGTCTTGTTAAGTGATTACTGTCGTTGGCGCAGGCGTTACCACAAGGAGTGGACGACCAATCTTTAAGAATAAAAAGAAAAATCCGAAGTTTATCACACCAGATAATAAAAGTCACAAAGGAGGCGTATGGAAAGGTTCTGATAAACTTGATGATATTAGAAGTAAAACCACTCGAAAAGGAACTTACGATAAAGATTTAAATAAAATAAGGGATTGAGTAGATGTCATTTACATTATGGAGGAATAATGATCTTTATTAAAAATCTACTACCGACAGAGTTGTTAGAAAAAGGTAAGCATTTGAAACGCATACCGAGTAATGAGTTAGCTTGGGATTATGAGACCTTGTTGGCTATTGCTGATATTTTAAAAAAACACTCTTACTTTATTTTAAAGTGTACTGTCTTTTCCTATGAAGATGGTATTGATTCTGAAGAAGATGAATGGTTTTACAGAGGAGATGACCCAGCTCTTTCGATCGCTGACTGTTTGTCTTTTGTTAAAGATTACCATATCAACCATGGAGACAGTTACCATTATGTCATTAATATCTCGGAGAAAAAGATGTCTACTTTGAGATTTTCTAAATACGACATCAAATACCGTAATGAACTGGGACATTACCTGAGAGATGATTGGACTTCTATTGGCGATATTGGAAAAGTTCGTGAGGGTGTTCTGGTGACGCTTGAGGAGTATGAGCGCATTGAAAATGCCTATATCAATGTCCTTAGAGAAGTTGCTCTTACTTTATCAATTACAACGTTTGAGATATCATATTTAGATAGCTTGGATTTTGACACTTCCACTTATGATTTTAAGATAGAAGTAGGCGCTAGTTTGACTTTGGATCAGGCTCTCATTTTATCACGTCACACTCTGCGTGATGAGATGTGGTGCAAACTGGTTAATCCTCGCTTACAATTCCATTTTGGCTACGACTACTACGCTTATTTGTATTTTGATGGGGATAAGGAGAGAGTAAAAGCTATTATTAAAAAACATCAGCTTTTTTGGGAAGACCGAGAGTCGCCCTATCTTTAGAATGGAGTAACAGTGTGAAATATCAATTAAGCTTTTCAAAATATGATAGTAAATATCGCAATGAACTAGGGCATTACCTGAGAGATGATTGGACGTCTATTTGGGATGTTGGTAAAGTTTGTGAAGGTGTTTTGGTGACGCTTGAGGAGTATGAGCGTGTGGAGAACCAATACCTAAAGACTTTGGAAGAAGTTGCTAAGTTGTTTTATGTTGACTCTTTTCAAATTGCTCGATTAGATAAGCATGATACTGATTGGACTTACTTAGGTTTTCCGGTGGAAGTTGGTGCTACTGTCACCATTGAACAATTTTTAATATTATCTCGTTTGACTTTACGGGAAGAAATATGGGTGAGTTTTGAACACCCTGATTTATGGGTTAATTTTGCATTGGATTACTACGCTTATTTGGGGTTTAACCGAAGTTCGGATGCTATTCATCGTATTATTGAAGCCAATTCCTTGTTTTGGGAAAAGGATAAATTCGATTTCTATGACGAAGATGATGATGAGGAATGATTTTAAGCCTTTAGTATAGATATAGCATGTAACATAGCAGATGTAAGAACAATAGCTTCTTTGTTCTTACATCTGTTTTTTTGTTAAACCTGTTTAAAAATACTTTTCAAATTATTTTCACTGAAGTAAAATAATTCTCATTGAAAAATCAAAATCTGATATTATCAAGTTTACCTTGATGAAATTTAGTTCTAGCTACGACGCTTTTTCTAGTCAGATTTTGATTTTCTTCGAGCATAAAGCCATGAGATTATATTTTGATGAAACAGCTTTTGTCCACGAGATGGATCGTGTTCGGGAAAAGCACTTTCTTAAACAAGTAGAAGCTTATGATGCCCAACTAGCGATTATCATGAGGCAGCAGGGCTATCATCGTATTGATAGCGTTGAGCGTACGGTTATTTTTACGTTTGGTGAGATGACTTTCCGAAGGAATCGTTGGCGTAAGGGGCAAACAATACGCTACCCTGTTGATGAATGGCTAGGGCTAACTGCTTATATGCGTTATTCTCCCGAAATGGTGTTGCACATGGCAAAATACGCCTCTAAGATGTCTTATCGGGAAGTTTGTCGTACCATACGGGATGCCTATCGTCTCATTGTGACCAAAGGTGCGGTGTTAAAAGCTGTCAAATGCGTTGGAGAGCTTTTTTCCAAAAAGGATCGTTACCGTTTTCACATGGAGAATAAAAAGCCACAAAAAATGACAGTCAAACGGCTTTATGTGGAGGGCGATGGGGTTCTGGTGAAGACAACTTCAGGGGGTGATAATCGCCAAAAGACAGACATTGCCCATTCTATGGTTCATACAGGGTCGAAAAAAGAGGGTAACTCTCACAAGCGTTATGGGTTAGAGAATTAACATGAAATCGTTCATACTAACTATGAAAAAGCCAAAGAAGAGCTCTTAGACTATCTTTACAACCATTTTGAGATAACGGATCAAACCATTCTGATAACCAATTCGGACAATGGCACAGGGTACACGAAGCGAGCTTTTAAGGAAATAAAGGATGCTTTAGGGATTAAGCAACATGAACATTTTTGGGATGCCTATCACTTAAATGAAAACATCCACAAATTCTTCAAACCTTACCCTTTACCGCTAAAGAAACTGATGTTTAAGGCGATATAAACCCATCATAAATCGTTAATGATTACTGTTTTAGACACGGTTGAGTCTTTGATTCTTTCTGAAGAAGAGATGGATCGTTACCAGCGTTTTCGGAGGAAACTGCTTAGCAATTTTAAAGATATCAAACCGCCAAAATTACGAGGCTTATCGTCAAGGGGGATTGGTGGCATGGAGAGCCAACATCGGAAAGTTACCTACCGAATGAAAAATCGAGGGATGTACTGGTCGTTGAAAGGGGCGCACACCATGGCTTGACTGATTTTATTGGAACGCATCGACCAACTAGAGGAGCTATTCTTTGGGGAGTGGCGACAGCAATACGCTTTATACGAAGGGAATCGCTTTAGTGCGGGGTATGCGAACCATCGAACGCCATCCCCACCTCCTATGCGTAGCTATAAATTAGATCCCAAAAACAGAAGAAGGTAAACAAATGCTAAATAAGTCTAAGTCGTATAAGAGGTAATTGCTTCTAAAAATCATGATTTTTAGGTTTTTTTGT
>NZ_JBLOJT010000054.1:0-11187 GCF_047785745.1 Streptococcus pluranimalium
GTTAAAAACTTGTCTTATGAGTATCCTGAAAAAGTGCTTTTTTCTGATATTAGCTTTAATACAGCTGACTCTCCTTTGGTGATAATTCGAGGAAAAAATGGTAGTGGGAAGTCAACCTTATTAAAAGTGATATTAGGATTACTACCAGCTCGTTCTGGGACAGTTCATTTGACTGAAAAAATGTCTTACGTTCCAGATTCGTCTGAGCAGTATTTTGTCAGAATGACACCTCGCATTCTATTTCATTTTTTGGGCAAGCAATACCGTATACCTCAGGCAGAGTTTGAGGAGAAGTTAGCCAGTTTAATTTCACTATTTACCTTTAGTAATAAGCTTTTTGACCATACCATACAAAATTTATCTTTGGGAGAGAAAAAGAAGATTATGCTCATAGCCGCATTTCTAGCAGAATCAGATCTATATCTGATGGACGAACCATTCTCTGGTTTAGATACAGATAGTGTTACTCATCTTCTTCAAAAAATCAATGATGATCTCAATCATGGTAAGCAATTTATTATCGTCACTCATGATAGTGAAGAATTTCTGGATAATATATCAGGTCTCATTCTTAGAATAGGAGAGGTGCATGACAACTCGTGATATTCTCTATCTATTTTTTGTAGCGAGACAAGGCTATTGGGATGTTAAAGACGAGATGAGATTTTCAGGTTTTTTGATTTATCTATATCCTTATGTTTTAGGAACTCTTGCTGTTTTATTGATTTATATTATTGTTGGTAAGGAACTGTTAACTTTTTTGGATGAAACTTATTTTTTGAATATGTTTCGCTATAGCTATCTTTATAACACTTTTCTTTTTCTTATCTTTCCAGTGGTGTTAATATATGAAAATTACCATACTTATAAGTCTAACACAGAGGTAACTTTTAGTTTATTTTTCGGGATTTCTGCATTGACCTATCAGAAATTACTTTTAGTAAAAAATATGCTTGTTGCCTTACCAGCATTTGCCTTGGCCTTGTTCAGTCAGTTTTGGATTTTTTGTCTATTGATGCTCTTGGCTCATGTAGCAAGTATTCTCTATTTATTTAATGTCAGACAAGTATCCATTTTACGTCTAGAAAGATTGATGCCTCCTTATTTTTTAACTGTTATTGATTATCGATCAGTTTTGAAATGTATCTTTGTTCCATTGATTTCGTTTGCTTTCTTTTTAGTCATGAGTTTCTATCAACCAAATTTGACGGGAACAGCTCTTGGTAACAATACGTCTTCTTTTTATTTGGGTATCTTCCTAGGTACGATACTCTACTCTAACAAAGGACTGCCTTATTTTTTTCTGGGTATGGTAAAGGATCTACCGTATTTGAAAGTTATCGGTGTTGATATCAAACGATTTTTGGGTAGACAGTTAAAACTTATGTTATCATTGATTTTTGGATTGTCTGTTGTACCTTTACTCATTTATTATCTATCTAGTGGTTTTCTTTTTATTGATGTGTTATTACTAATCTTAGGACTGTCAGTGACTTTTCTAGTTTTGCAAGGGATGCAGATGACAGAATCTTTATTCCTAAGAGAGAAGGCATTTCAATCTGTAAAAGAATTGGAGAATTACCGTTTTCCGATGACTTACTTGATGAAAATCTGGTTATCTCGACTCTTGTTTTTAGTGGTTTTGCTTCTAGGTGACCGATTGCATGGAGAGTATGCATCTGTTGTCATTGCCATAATTACTTTATCTTTGTTGAGTTTATTTATAGGACAGTATCGTAAGGTCTTAGAACAGTATATCAAGCAACTATAGGAGGGGAATCGCTTTGTTACAATTAACGAACATTAACAAATACTATCAACTTGATGGGACAAATAGGGAACAAGCCTTGAAAAATATATCGTTGTCTTTTCAAAAAGGAGCTATTACAGCCATTTATGGGCCATCTGGCTGTGGTAAGACCAGTCTCTTAAACATTATCAGTGGTTTGGATAGGGATTTTGAAGGGGAGCTCACTTTTGAAGGGCAGAGTCTGCGTGGTTTGTCTGAGGATGACATCACGCTTTTTCGTAAAAACCATATTGGCTTCATTTTCCAGAACTTTAATCTGATTCCTCACCAGACTGTTGAGGATAATGTACGATTGCCTCTTTATTTACAAGGCTTATCTCAACATGAGAGTCAGCAAATTGTGGCTAAAAACCTTGATGATCTGGGTATTTTAACACTCAAGACAAAAAATGTTAAGCAACTATCAGGAGGTCAAAGGCAACGCGTGGCTATTGCTAGAGCCTTGGTTAACTCTCCTGAGATTATTGTTGCAGATGAGCCGACAGGCGCTTTGGACTCAGAGTCTCAGGCGATGGTATTAGAGATTTTGGAGACATTGGCAAAGTTAGGAAAGACTGTGATTATCGTGACACATAACCCAGAAGTTGCTGATTATGCTGATGTGATTATCACAATGAAGGATGGTGAGGTTATTCATGAAACTAACGCGAAATAAATTATCGATGCAGCATCAGTTAAAGTTGGCTTTTGGAAACTTTATGGAGCGTAAATGGCGTAATCTGGTGATTGCTTTGGCAACTTCGATAGGCTTTATCGGTATTATCATTTCTTTTGGTCTTGGCAATGCTGTTCTTACGATGATTAACCAAAACACTGGCAATGGCAAGCTTCCTTCACAAATCCAAATCTCTCTCAATGCTGAAGTCATTAAGACGGGAAACTTGAATAAAAATGATATAACAGAGGTGCAAAAGCTAGTTGGTAAAGATAAAATCAAGTATCTGGAAGCGCCGTTCTCTGTGATGATGAGCAGTCTGTATATAAAAGACTTGGGTAATTTAAGGATGACAGAAAGTCTTCCAAACTATTCGCAAGTAGTAAGTCTCTATCGGGATACTAGCATTTCAGTTGTTGCGAATGATGCTGATGAGATTGTCTTAGGCAAGGAATATACGGACGCTGATGAACAGGGGTTGACGATTCCAGTGACGCTGATAGAGCATTTTAATAAAGCCAATAAAACTAACTATCATCATCAGGATTTTTTAGGTAAGGAAGTGACGCTTCAACTGTTAGAAAATTCAGCAACTGACACCAAGACAGGCACTATCAAAACGACTATTTCTCGCATCATCAAGGCTGAATTGGGGGATAGTAATAGTTTTATGGCACCCAATCAGCTAGCGAAAGCTATGGAAACTAACGGCTTTACCAAGACGATTCCTTATCTTTTGCTGGAGGCTAAAAATCCAGAGGATACCGCTAAAATTAGCGATAAGATCAAGAAAAACAAGAAATATCTAGTCATATCCCAACAAGCCATTCTTGATATTGTCATTAACTTTATCAAAATTGCTCAGGGGCTGCTTATTGTGTTATCTTCACAGGCAGTGTTGGTATCTATTGTTATGATTGGGGTTATTGTTTACATCAATATCATGCAACGCTCACGAGAAATTGGTGTGATGAAAGCAGTGGGTTACCTCAATAAAGACGTGAAGGCGATTTTCTTATTGGAATCTCTTTTGATTACTCTCATCTCACTCTTATTTGCCTTTGTGATATCGCTTGCTATTGGTGGCCTGGCCAATACGATTGTAAATCATTTCTACAAAAACATTGAGCGGGTCTTTGATCTTAATTGGCAGTCTGTTCTTGGGATGATAGTACTTGCTTTTACCATGGGTTACTTATCAGCTTACTTTCCAACGAAAAACATCAGTAAATTAGATCCTGTTGAGTCATTGAGGTATGAATAAAAAAGAGAGGCGCTGGCCTCTTTTTCTTATCTTAGTTGATTGAAATGTTCTTGCACTTCATGGAGATTTTCGGCGCGTGATACAGCGCTACGAACCTTAGCAGCACCAGCTGTTCCTCGTAGGTAGTGAGGAGCAAGTCCACGGAATTCACGAACAGCAATCATTTCACCTTTAAGGTTCACCAAGCGTTTGAGATGCTCTTCAGCAATGTCTAATTTCTTAGCAAATGGTAGTTCCGGTAGTTCTTCCCCCGTTTCAAAGAAGTGATTGATTTGAGTGAAGATGTGTGGGTTGTTCATAGCAGCACGACCTACCATAACGGCATCAACGCCAATTTCTTCAATCATGAATTTGGCATCGTGAACGGTTTTGACATCACCGTTTCCAATAAATGGGATTTTGGTAATGGCTTTGGAAACACGTGCCAAGGTTTCATGGTCACAGTGGCCACGGTACATTTGCTCACGAGTACGACCGTGCATAGCAAGTGCAGAAACACCAGCTGATTCAGCAGCAAGGGCATTTTCCACAGCTAGTGAGCTGTCAGCCCAACCAGTACGCATTTTGACAGTCAACGGAATATCCAGAACAGAAGTCACTTCGCTAACGATGTGGTAAATCTTGTCTGGGTCTTTAAGCCATTTGGCTCCAGCTTCGTTTTTGACAACTTTATTAACAGGACATCCCATGTTAATATCAACGATATCAGCTTTTGTGTTGGTTTGGATGAAGTCTGCCGCACGTTTGAGACCTTCAGCATCACCACCAAAAAGCTGGATAGACATTGGGTGTTCATTTTCATCAATATGGAGCATGTGGAGTGTTTTTTCGTTGTTGTAGAGTAATCCTTTTTCAGAAATCATCTCCATGACAACAAGTCCTGCACCGAATTCTTTAGCGATAGTACGAAAGGCTGAGTTAGTTACTCCTGCCATAGGTGCTAGGACAGTGCGGTGTGGGATTTCGACATTCCCAATCATGAATGATGAATTAAGCTTTGTCACGGATAATAGCCTCCAAATCGTCTTGATTAAATTGGTACTTAGTGCCGCAGAATTGACAAATGATTTCGGCACCTTGGTCTTTGTCTTTCATGTCCTCTAAATCAGCCATTGGTAATGTGGCGAGAGCTGATTCGAAACGATGGCGTGAGCAGTCGCAGTTGAAACCGATGGTTTCTTCTGATAGACGTTTATAAGGCTCATCGCCATAAATAGCCGATAGCAGAGCATCAATGTGGTCTTCTGACTCTAAGAGCGTTGAGATAGCTGGCATGTTTTGGATACGCTTCTCGTAGCGGCTGATTTCTTCCTCAGATGCACCTGGAAGGACCTGAAGCATGAAGCCTCCAGCTACTTTGACTTGGTCGTTCTCATCTAGTAGGACATTGAGACCAACAGCAGAAGGTGTTTGCTCGCTTTCTGTTAGGTAGAAGGCGAGGTCTTCACCGATTTCTCCCGAAACGATAGGGGTTGTTGACGTGTAGGGATTGCCAGTACCATAATCAACGATGACCACAAATTGCCCAGCGCCCATGAAAGGTCCAACGAGGACTTCTCCAGTTGCTGTTTTCTTGATGTCAACGCCGGTATTTTGGATGTAGCCTTTGACGTTTCCTTTGGTATTTGCAACGGAAATAATGTGACCAAAAGAGCTGTTACCAATGACTTTGACAGTGATTTTGCTGTCGCCTTTTTGGTTGGCAGCGAGGATTTGGTTGGCAATGAGGGTGCGGCCGAGGGCAACTGTTGATGATGATAGGGTGTCGTGATTGACTTGTGCTTGTTTAACAGTCTCAGTGCTGTCGAGGACATAAGCCCTGAAGGCACCTGACTCTGAAATTGATTTGATTAATTTATCCATAAACCCTATTTTACCATATTTATCAGTGATTTAGGGCAAGAGAAAACTCCTCGTTTGAGGAGTTGGATTATTGGATTAAGTGGCTTTCTATTAATCTTTTTGACTTGTTTCTTCAGCTTCCACATCTTTTTGGACTTCCTTGCCTTCGTTTAGGAGGGCTTGAACAATTTTTTGGTCACGGAGTTTGACGGAATCGTTGATGGTTTCAGCTGATTTGACGATGGCTGTTTCTAGTTGAGCACGTTGTTTACGTCCGTTGTCGATAGCGGCAATGATGCCATTGTTTTGTTCAACAAGACTTTCAGCCAATGCCGTAACGGATTCGATAGACATGGTTGGGCTTTGAGCAGAGCGCTCAAGAGCAGGAATAGCTTCTTTACTTGTTTGTGCTAACATTTCAAGAGCGGCGTTGTTGGCATTAACGATGGCATCTGCTGTTGCGCCGGATTTGACAGACTGTTGCAACATTCCTAGCTGAGCGATAGAAAGCTTCATGGTTGGAATGGTGTTGCGACGGAGCATGCCGAGTTTTTGGCGCATGTCTGATGATACTTTGACCAAGTTACGCATTTGTGGTGTTGTGGTCCAAGCTACATAGAGGCGGCTCATGTACTCGGTATGTTGTTGTTCCAAGGTGTTGATGACTTCGGTCATGCGGGCTAATTCTTCGGATTTAGCGTGAAATTCTGGGTCAGCATTATCTAAGAGTGCCACTTGTTTTTGTAGTTCTCCAGCACGTTTTGCCCCTTCATTTTGTGTGGCTTCGAGGAAGGCAATGACACCAACCAAGTTTTCGATGGATTCCGTGTTATCTTCAATTAGCATTTCAGCGGATACGATGTTACGTGCTAAGGTTTCTTCTTGTTTGACTACGGTAGCAGCCATGCTATCCATTTTTTGTTCGATATTTTTAGAGTCGAAGTAGAATTCTTGTAAGCTAGATTTACTTTTATTGAAGATTTTTTCGATAAAGTTTGGCTTTTTCTCTAACTCTGCTGGTTTGACATCTTTGTACTTAGTGATGAAACCGTTTAGTTCGCGATTGGTCGCAGCAAGGAGGTCATCGACTTGTGGAATTTCTAGTTTTTTCTGTTCAGAGAGAATGTGATTAACGGTCTTGTTAACTTCCTCAACAGCTGAAGTCCCGAAGTCCAAGAGGTAGTTCTGGTCATCGACAAAGGCATCAACGAGATCAGGAGCCTTAGCTTCGATAGCTGATTTTTGCTCTGGTGATAATTTTTCTAAGAAGGCAATTTGTCCAGTTGAGCTTTCAGGTTCAGAAGCGATGATTTCAGTGGTCTTGTCTGTTTTAGCGACAGCGCTATTTGCGATTTTATCAATATCAAAATTAAATTCGGCCATGTGAATATCCTTTTCTTTCTAACTTATATTTTATCACGCATCATGCGTAGACTAACGTCAAAATCTTTAAGCCCTGATTCGTTGAGTTGACGAAGGGTTTCATCAAGTTCTAAGTCAAATTGTTCAAGACCTATCTTAGCTTCAGACAATCGTTCTTCCGCATTGTAATAATCTTTTGGTGCTTCTTTGATTTTAAGGTAACCTTTGAGAATGTCGTCGAAACGCCTCATATTATTTTCGTGAAGGGCAGTCAGTTCAGCCTGATTATCAGCCTTCTTGATTTTTTCCATAATGGCTCGATGGTCACGCTGGATATTATGGTAGATAGTAGTCAATTCTGGTGCCCGTTTAAGCAGTTTGGTTTCTTCCTCACTAGCGGGTTCTAAGTCAGTAGCGATATGGAGACGTTCCAACTGCAGGTTGACATCTGCCTTAACATCATTAGCTTTTTTAGTGACGCGACGATAGATTTTGAGGTCCATATCGTCTTTTAAAGCCTCTGATTCAGTCGTGATTTGATCCAATTTCGGCAATAACTGGCGGGCAACAATGCTGTACTGTGTGTAATCTTGATCGGCTAAGTAATTGTCCAAGAGCTTTACTTGCCGATCAGCCTGTTGGATAGTATCCTTTAAATCTTGTAATCGTAGGGTTGTATTTCGTCTTTGAAGAGCCGTTGGACGATTGGTTGCATAGTAAGTACCTAGTCCAGAGACGGCAATTAAGACGATGAGGATGACAATAAATTCCATGCACTACCAATCTCTTTCTAATCTTTTGAATGTAATAACATTGTACTCTAAAGGGTAATTGAAAACAATTTTTTAGCGATAAGTTATTAAGATTTATGACAAAATAGGTTATTTTCCTAATGAGATGATAGTACGAGTGATAAAGGGTAGCGTACAATTGCTAGAAGAAGAAAAAATAGAGTTTAACTGTTGCTTAAGTCTAGGATAGAAGAATTAACTTCGTTAAATTGGGGAAAGTTGTCTTTATATCATCATCTTGAAGTAAGAAAAAGAGATCAATCTTTATCTTTTAACAAAGAAGTTTTCTTGTCACTACAGAGTTACGATTGAGACAGTAAGGTATTATCACTCCTTTTATTGTAAACGATATGGGAAAAGACTAAATTATCCTGACATTACTGATGCCAAAGGTTGTTAATTTATCATAAGCGTGAATGGATTTTGGCTAAAAACATTCGGGATTTGAATTGATTTGAATAGCGAATGGTGAAGAGGTTATAGAAATCACCCGATTTTTATTGTTTTCTGGAAAAAGTTTTCGGTTTTTGCTATAATAAAGTGTAAGATAAACTTGCAGGTGAAATTCCTGCCAATAGTTTTTCAGAAAAGGAGCAGGGTTTCGCTCAGCTATTGGGCGCAGCCCGAATCAAAAATATGACATCTGTAGTTGTTGTTGGTACCCAATGGGGTGACGAAGGTAAAGGTAAAATCACGGATTTCTTGTCAGCTGATGCGGAAGTCATCGCTCGCTATCAAGGCGGTGACAATGCTGGTCACACAATCGTGATTGATGGTAAGAAGTTCAAACTTCACTTGATTCCGTCAGGGATTTTCTTCAAAGAAAAAATCTCAGTGATTGGTAATGGTGTGGTGGTCAATCCAAAATCTTTGGTTAAAGAATTGAATTATCTCCATGAAGAAGGTGTAACGACTGATAACCTTCGTATCTCAGACCGTGCCCACGTTATCCTCCCATACCACATCAAGCTTGATCAGCTTCAAGAGGATGCAAAAGGGGACAACAAAATCGGTACAACCATCAAAGGGATTGGCCCAGCTTACATGGATAAGGCTGCGCGTGTTGGTATTCGTATCGCTGATTTGTTGGATAAAGAGATTTTTGCAGAACGCCTTAAAACCAACTTGGCTGAGAAAAACCGCCTCTTTGAAAAAATGTATGAATCAGATCCATTGGCTTTTGACGATATTTTCGAAGAATACTACCAGTATGGTCAAGAAATTAAACAATATGTGACCGATACATCTGTTATCCTCAACGATGCTTTGGATGGTGGTAAACGTGTTCTTTTTGAAGGAGCACAAGGGGTTATGCTTGATATCGATCAAGGAACTTACCCATTTGTAACCTCATCAAACCCAGTTGCTGGTGGTGTGACTATCGGTTCAGGGGTTGGACCATCAAAAATCAATAAAGTCGTTGGTGTATGTAAAGCCTACACCAGTCGTGTTGGTGATGGACCATTCCCAACAGAATTATTTGATGAAGTTGGCGATCGTATCCGTGAAGTTGGTAAAGAATACGGAACAACAACTGGTCGCCCACGTCGTGTGGGATGGTTTGACTCTGTTGTCATGCGCCACAGCCGTCGTGTATCAGGAATTACCAACCTTTCCCTTAACTCAATTGACGTGCTTTCAGGTCTTGATACCGTCAAAATCTGTGTAGCCTATGACCTTGATGGCGAACGTATTGATTACTACCCAGCAAGTCTTGAGCAACTCAAACGTTGTAAACCAATTTATGAAGAACTTCCAGGTTGGTCTGAAGACATCACAGGTGTTCGTAGCCTAGAAGACCTTCCAGAAAATGCTCGTAACTATGTTCGCCGTATCGGTGAATTAGTTGGTGTTCGTATCTCTACTTTCTCAGTAGGACCAGGACGCGAACAGACTAACATCTTGGAATCTGTTTGGGCGAATATTTAGGCTTTAGTCGCTTTGATTATTCGTCGTCTACGGCTTACCTAACTTAAGTTATGTTTTCGCCTTGTCTCCTCGCCTGAAAGCGCCTAAAGAATTAAATAATATTAGGGCTTTAGTTAATCTGAAACCTTCGTAGTCACACCTTCGTCAGGGTGACTAAAACTGTGAGTATTAGAGTTCAGACGTTCAGAATAAACATAAGAACGTCATCAAATTGAGATAATGAAATGTCATCAAGCATTCAGGCTGGTTCTCTAGTCTTATCAAAAAAAGTAAGTTTCCCTTTATGGGGCTAGTGCGGTTTCTTAGGGGCCTTGCTTTTTTGTGTTGTTTGATGAAAAATAAGGAATGGACAATTGAAAAAGGAAAAAATAATGAAAAAATCACTAATGACCGTAGGTACTCTTTTGAGCGCGACTCTTCTGCTGGCTGCTTGTGGCAATCGTTCAGAGCGTTCTGAAAAAGATGCTAAAAATGACTTGAAAGTTGCTATGGTAACTAATGTAACTGGTATTGATGATAAATCATTCAACCAGTCAGCTTGGGAAGGACTAACAGCTTGGGGTAAAGACAATGGTCTTAAAAAAGGAAAAGGGTACGATTACTTTCACTCAGCTAGTGAGTCAGAATTTGCAACAAACTTTGACACAGCTGTAAGTAACGGTTATGGTTTGATTTTCGGAATTGGCTTCCCACTGCATGATTCCCTTGAAAAAGCAGCGTCAAGTAACCCAGATACCAACTTTGTCATCGTTGATGATGTCATCAAAGACCAAGATAATGTTGCAAGTATTACCTTTGCGGATGACCAAGCTGCTTACTTGGCAGGAGTTGCTGCAGCTAAAACGACAAAGTCCAAGACAGTAGGATTTGTTGGTGGTATGGAAGGTGAAGTTGTTTCCCGTTTTGAAAATGGCTTCAAAGCAGGTGTAAAATCAATTGATGATAGCATCAAGGTGAAAGTTGATTACGCAGGGTCATTTGCCGATGCAGCTAAAGGAAAAACCATTGCTGCTGCCCAATACGCAGGTGGGGCAGATGTGATTTATCATGCGGCTGGTGCGACTGGTGCAGGTGTCTTCAGTGAAGCAAAAGACCTCAATGAACGCCAAAATGAAGCAGACAAAGTTTGGGTTATCGGTGTTGATAGCGACCAAAGTGCTGAAGGGAAATACACTTCTAAAGATGGCAAATCATCGAACTTTGTGTTGGCCTCAAGTATCAAAGAAGTTGGTAAAGGACTTCAAATGGTAACAAAGGAAACACAAGATGGGAAATTCCCAGGTGGTAAAGTTAGAACCTTTGGCTTGAAAGAAGACGGTGTCTCACTAGTAACAGACAACCTATCTGATGATTCTAAACAAGCTGTCGAAGTTGCTAAAAAAGCCATTGTGGATGGTAAAGTAACGGTTACTAAATAGGATGGAGTGCCGCAATAGACTATCAATTATTTTCTAATGTATAGAGAAGTTTAGGAATATAAAATCAAGATCATATCAACAAGTTTTAACCAAGACTTGTGGGTATGATCTTTTTA
>NZ_JBLOJT010000055.1:0-10940 GCF_047785745.1 Streptococcus pluranimalium
AAAAACTCTCTTAGGAGTTTCTAGTGACTGTAAGTATGTCACTGTCTATCTCTAAGAGAGTATTTAGTTTTTTCGAAATATCTGTTGTTATAGTAAAATCTCTTCGCGTGTTTTTGCGTAAGAGTTTACAAAACGATCTGTTACACCCGGTTCTACAGTCTCTAAAGCATATGAAATTTCCTCAAATGCTCCTTGATAATCGTAATCCTGTTCAAATAATTTTAAAGAATGTTCAAAACTACTTTGAACCCCTGGTTCAAAACTACGGTAACGATTTGAATATTGTAGCAATTGTTCAGTCAATGCAGCATTTTGGACAACACGATAGGTCGTTTCTTCTAGCATATCTAATGAAGATGTTGCTGATTCGGTCATTCTTGCTATCGTCTCAATATGAATACGACCACGACTCAACTCTTCCATCAAAGCCTCAAGTTGCGCACTTGCTGTAAAAAAGACACTTAAAAATTCTTGAGGAATTCCTGGCAGATGACGTTTTTCCATATAACGTTTAATCATGTGAAGTTTATTAATATAGTAATCTAATTTTTCACGAGCATTAGCTTCGGTTCGCTCAACTGCACTCAATTCTTCCGCCACTTCAAGTTGGGCACTTTCAATACGTGCTAAGGTCTGAAGTGCATCCTCTAAGCGACCATCAAGTAAAGAAAATGGCTGTTCTTGCTCTTCAAGATTCATAACACTTGGTAAAATCTTTTCTTCAATTGTTTCCAACTCATCAGAGAAATGACGGATATTAACGTTTTGTCCATCATTTAGAATATATTTTTTAGAAAGACGATTTAATTCATTTGTTAGTTGAACGTTGTTAGCTTTTGCATGAACTAGATAATCAGGAATAATCTTACTATTTTTAACAACTTTTCCGTGCGCCTCAATCTCACGTTCAAAAATATCGTAAAGCTCATTGATACGCTCTTGAATATCTTCATTACCTTCATTAGCTTGATCAAGATCCAGACTAACCAACCCATTTGACGTTGAACGAATAGAATCACGAATATTTTGGAAACGAATTTCAATATCTTTTTCTTTAAAATGATAATTTTCTTCAAGAAGTCGTGCGTAACCACTTTCTAAATCATCCAACTGATCAGGAAAATCATCTTCTAACTTCGTAACGATAGCCGGAATTTTCTCTGAAATTTGTCCCAAAGCAATGGTATGCTCTTCGGCTTTATCCAAAAGGGCAGAAGCTTCAACAGGATCTCCCGATGAATTCAACGTTACAAACTGCGAAAATTCTTTTTCAATATTCTTGAGTTGCTTTTCAATTTCTGGCATAGTCGTGCCATAATTATCGCTGTTTTCGTTAATTGATTGTTGTAGCTCTTCGTACAAGTCTAGAGCATGTTTGACACGCGCACTATTTTTCTCTTCTTGAGCTTTTAAAATATCAAGAGCTTCTCGAATAGCAGCAATATCTTCACGAATTAACGCTAATTGACTTTCAACCTTATCAATTTCTGACTTTGCTTTAAAGAAGTGAAAAGTATCATTGAGATTCTCAGCCTCAAATAATTGCTTCTCAATTTCCTTTAAAGAATTCGATGAAATGTCATCCCATTTTTGTTGCCACTCCCTAAAATTAGCCTGACTTTGGCCGATCAGATGCAGTGACTTGACATCCTCTATTTCAGAAACAACAGGTAACTGTTCAATGTCAGTTTTTTCTTGAACGAGTTTTTCGATTAATGAGTCATTTCTTTTTCGTATTAACACGGCGATAAGATAGGCGACAATCACTAAAACAACGATTGCTACTATCACTAATACAATTCCGCTCGACATGTATTTCTCCTTAGTTATCTTCCTTGTTATGAGTCTTTTAGCATAACGATTATATCACACTAAAAAGCTCTCTGCACCTCTTTTTTACTAGACAGACTCTAGATATCAAGCGTACTATATACAGCATTTTCTTCAATAAATTCACGACGGGGTTCAACTCGGTCCCCCATAAGCATATCAAAGATTTTATCTGCTTCAGCGGCATCGTCAACTGATACTTGAGCCATTAGGCGGTTCTCAGGATCCATGGTCGTTTCCCAAAGCTGATGATCATCCATCTCTCCCAGACCTTTGTAACGTTGAACAGTTGGTTTTGAACGTCCTTGGCTGTAATCAGCTAAAGCTTTCTTCAATTCTTCTTCCTGATTGATTCCTGGTTGGATATATGCTTTTATATCGCTACCAACTTTAACACCATAAATCGGTGGCTGAGCAATATAAACATAACCAGCCTCTAGCACAGGACGCATGAACCGGTAAATCAACGTTAAAAGTAATGTACGAATATGTGCACCATCGACATCAGCATCTGTCATAATCACCAATTTTTGATAGCGAGCTTTGGAAACATCAAATTCCGCACCAAACCCTGTTCCCATTGCTGTAAATAGGCTGCGAATTTCTTCATTGGCTAAAATTTTATCCATTGTAGCTTTTTCAACATTGAGAATTTTACCACGGATAGGTAAAATAGCTTGAAACTCACGATTACGTCCTGATTTTGCAGATCCTCCGGCCGAATCTCCCTCAACAATGAAGAGCTCATTTTGGCTAGCATCATTTGAAGAACAATCGGCTAGTTTCCCTGGAAGATTTGAAATCTCCAGACCTGATTTCTTACGGGTTACTTCGCGGGCACGCTTAGCAGCGATACGAGCCTTAGATGCTAGAATCCCTTTTTCTACAATTTTACGGGCAACTTGTGGATTTTCTAAGAGGAAACGATTGAAAGCTTCGCTAAAGAGACGGTTGGTAATTTTAACAACTTCAGAGTTTCCCAACTTTGTCTTTGTTTGCCCCTCAAACTGAGGATTGGGATGCTTTACTGATATAACCGCAGTTAATCCTTCTCGAACATCATCCCCTGTCAAGTTATCATCTTTTTCTTTTAAGATATTATTGTGTCTAGCATAATCATTGATAACACGAGTCAAAGCTGTTCTAAAGCCTTGCTCATGTGTTCCACCTTCATGTGTATGAATATTGTTGGCGAAACTCATGATAGTTTCATGATAAGTCGTCGTATACTGTATCGCTACTTCAACTGCAATACCATCCATCTCACCCTCAGTAAAAATAGGAGTCTCAAAAATAGTGTCTTTATTTTCATTGATATATTCGACATAGCTAGCAATCCCACCCTCATAATGGTATTCCTTGCTCGTCTCCATACCTTCACGTTTATCAGTAATTGAAATACGCAAACCTTTGTTAAGGAAAGCTAATTCTTGGACACGTTTAGCTAATTTGGCGAAATCAAATTCTGTTGTTTCGGTGAAAATATCAGGATCTGGTGTAAAGTGAACCGTTGTTCCTTGTAAATCTGTATCCCCAACAATTGCTAAATCATCAACAACAACACCACGACGATATTCTTGGTAATAGATTTTACCGTTTTTATGAACTTTAACATCTAATTGTGTTGATAAGGCGTTAACAACAGATGACCCAACACCATGAAGACCACCCGATACTTTGTAGCCTCCACCGCCAAATTTTCCTCCAGCATGAAGAACTGTAAAGACGGTTTCAACTGCAGGGCGACCAGTTTTTTCTTGAATATCTACAGGAATTCCTCGTCCATCATCAATAACTGTAATCGAATTATCCGGCTCAATAAATACTTCAATATGTCCAGCAAAACCAGCTAAGGCTTCATCAATAGAGTTATCTACAATTTCCCAAACAAGATGGTGAAGACCCTCTTTTGAGGTTGAACCAATATACATCCCTGGACGCATACGAACAGCTTCCAAACCTTCTAAAACTTGGATTTGACTGGCATCATAGTCACTAGCCTTATTTTGCAAGTCTTTTAATTCTTCTGTCATCTGCTACTCTTTCTGTCATCGTGATTATCAAAAATCACCTGTTTTTCTATGAATCTTTGATTCTCTAATTCTTACCAATTAATGTAAGAATAGACAAACAACCATAGGGTATATTATATCACAATTATTCTTATTTTACTGTATTTTAGTAAGAAAAAAAGCTGAAATAACTCAGCTTCTTTGGTGTTTTTCTAAAAATCAATAATACCTTAACCTTACAAATAGATTTTATAAAATTCTAAAGAAAGATGTTCTGAATTTAAGCCTTCAATCAACTATCATGCATTTCTCTCTGTTTCTCGTTGCATGTTATTTTGATAAGCCATTGATAAGACTAAGCCAACACCAATTAAATTTGAAATCAGTGAACTCCCCCCTTGTGAAATAAAGGGTAGAGGTATACCTGTCAAGGGTAATATGCCGATAGCTGCCCCAATATTCTCAAAAATATGGAAAAGAATCATCATAATAAACCCTGTCGAAATGTAAGTATAAAACTGATTATTAGATTCTAAAGTAATCAATATCATTCGATAAATTAACAATAAATAAAGGGATAACGTCACTACTGATCCCACAAAACCGAAATTTTCAGCAATGACAGTAAAAATCATATCACTTTCTCGAACTGGGACAGCTAATTCAAGAACAGAAAAACCTTTTCCAAAAATGCCACCACTACCGATTGATAGCATACTTTGCGTTTGTTGATAAGCAATACTTGACGCAAAATCAAATGGTTTTAACCAAGCAGATATTCGATTGATTTGATAAGTATCCATCCCCATGTGATATAGAAATTCACGTCCAGGCTCCCATAAAAAAACTGCTATAAAGGTCAAGAAGGATACCAAACTAACCAAAAAGACGGTAAGAACGATCTTCCAACTCACTCCTGATAGAAAGCTCATCCCGATAAAAATAGCTAGAAAAACCATGGCTGTACCAATATCTTTTTGTAAACCAAGAAGGATTAAAATCGGTAAGGTTACTAATAAAAAACTAGCTAACATTTTCAAATCATTTCTGACACTCTGTTCAGGGTAGCGTCCATGAAACCATATAGCAACTTCAGACAAGAGTAAAATATAAGAAATTTTCATAAACTCTGAAGGCTGAAACAGGGTCGTATTCCCTATAGTTATCCAGTTTTTAGATCCTGTTGACTCTACTATAGCAGGGCTGTAAAAAAAGAGTGGCAAAATCATAAGAATTAGCCCAAGAACATATAAAAAAGGACTAACTTTCCATAAAAATTCTGTCGAAAAAAGCATCACAGCAAAAGCAATTCCTAAACCAATAATCACCCAGGCAACTTGTTGCAACATCACCTGAACAATGTTATCAGGATAGTCGTGAATCGTTGCAATATATATCGCAACAAAACCAGTGATTATCAATAAAATAACAGGAATTATCAGGATAAAGTCAATTCTTTTATTGATTACGTGTTTCAAGTTCTACTAAACCTCTTCATACTTAAAGTGATTTTTATTATACCACTAATTCTTTCTTTTGGAGTAAATTGTCCTTAACAATTCCGACTAACATTCTTTGTCAATTAGAGCGTATATGTATTGCCAAACCACGGGTTACAATCTGTTTAAAATACTAAGAGAAGAGATAGGACTTGAAACACTACTAATTGTCAAATTAAGCTAACCAATTTATACGACTTACCTTACCGTGTACTTTTAATTTCACCTTCCATGGGAGATTGCTTGTCTAGCTCAACGTTAAAAACGATTGATATTAATAAATATTGATTTAACTTAGTCTTCTACTGTGGAAATTTTATCAGAGAGAAAGGCAAAATTCTCTGGGATAGTAGCCTTTGCTTCCTCTGCTTCTTCGGTCTGTTTAGCTGATTTCATTCGTTTGGCAAACTCTGTTCGAATGTTGTTAAAATCTGATTTAGCTACAGCCATGATATTTGGTGAAAAACCAGCCGCCTTACTCATAATATTACCAAAAATGTCATTCAAATCTGTTCGTTTCATGACTTGTTCCGCGTTAAAGGCTGCATCAAAAGCTAAAATAGCATTCTCACTATTAGCCAAAACAGGTTCCGAACCTAATAACAAGGCACGGTTCTGTGGGGTAATAGAATCTAAAATCTCATTCCATGAGGTTTTCAAAGCTTCCAAATACTGACGAGATTTTTCAGAATCCTCAACCGTTTCCTGCATAATCGTTATGATTTTTTCACGATCCACTTTAAAACGTGTTGTACGTTTTGTTGGATTAGTCACAGAAACTGATGCTGATTGGTTGAGCGTTTCAGCTAATTTTTCTTTAAGCTGGGCAATCTCATTTTTCATTTCCTGAAACTGTTGCCAAACATCATCCGGTAAATGCGTTTCGTGACTCCCTTTAGCTATTCTTTCAGATAAACGAATGGTCAACATTTCAGCATAAATTTTAGGATGAGTTCCTTGCTTTATTTGCTGTAAGCCATCTGTTACCACATCAATCATGTCAAAAATCGTTTGGGACTCCAAAGCTAGATTAGCTTCAAAAATAGGACTGATATGGGTATTCTCACCACCTGATTGAACAATTAACAGATCTCTCAGGTACTGCAACAAGTCTGTTACAAAGCGACTCATGCTTTTACCTTGATCAAAAATGATTTCTAAGTGATTTAAGGCTGCAGTTGTGTCACTTATCATCAAACACTCAACATAAGCATCCAAACTAGCTAAGCTGATTGAGCCAGTAATCTCCTCGGCGATTTCTCGAGAAACACCTTGATCAGTCGATAGGGATAGCGCTTGGTCCAAAATAGACAAAGCATCACGCATGCCTCCCTCAGCTCTTCCGGCAATAAGCGTTAGTGCATCCTTATCATAAGGTACTGATTCTTCATCAAGAACGCTTGCCATATGCTCACGAATATCAGCTAGTTTAATAGCTTTGAATTCAAATCGTTGAACACGAGACAAGATAGTGGCTGGAATCTTATGTAACTCCGTAGTCGCTAAGATAAAAACCACATTCTCCGTTGGCTCTTCCAAGGTTTTCAACAAGGCATTAAAGGCACCTGTGGATAACATGTGAACCTCATCAATGATGTAGACCTTATAGGTTGCTCGACTTGGTGCATAGGTTGATTTATCTCGAATATCACGTATCTCATCAACACCATTATTTGATGCCGCATCAATCTCGATAACGTCATCAAGACTTCCCTTAGTAATATCACGGCAAATATCACATTGATTACAAGGTTCGCCATCTACTTGATTAGGGCAGTTCATAGCCTTGGCAAAAATTTTAGCTGCGCTAGTTTTTCCAGTTCCTCGCGGACCAGAAAAGAGATAAGCATGGCTGATTTTACCTGAAGCAACAGCTTTTTTTAAAGTCGTCGAAATAACCGTCTGTCCAACCATATCATCAAAACGTTGACTCCGGTATTTACGATAAAGGGCTTGGTACATTAATCTTCTACTCCAAACATGTGGAAATTAAAACGTGTTTTATCAAGCAAGATAGCAACAAATTTTTCTAAGTATTCTTGATCAATCTCATCATAGTCACCAACAACACTTGAGTCTAAGTCAAGAACACCAATCAATTTGCCATTTTTCACCATCGGAACAACAATTTCACTCATGGCTGCTGAATCGCAGGAAATATAATTAGCATGCTTGGTTACGTCGTCAACGATCAAGGTTTCATTCTTTTCAGCAGATTCACCACAAACACCTTTACCAAGGGCGATATGTACACAAGAAACATTACCTTGGAAAGGTCCTAAAATCAATTCTTGCCTATCAAACAGGTAGAAACCTGAAAAAACGGTATTGGGTAGAGTTGTTCTAATCATGGCTGAAGCATTTGACAGATTAGCTAAAGCATTGTTTTCATTGGCAAATAAGCCTTCCGCTTGAGCTAACAAAATCTCGTAATTATCTTTTTTTATACTATTAATCATAGATATTATTATACCATAATTATGCTGGCTTTAAAAAATCCACAATACCATCCACAAGCCCTGCGACATCATCTAAATAAAGCTGATGACTAGCATCTTGTAAGACACGATAAGTCACATGATAATAAGGTTTAAGATATTCTGTGGGTTGTCCTGCTAGAAGTAAGGAGTGTCTCAACTCTTAACTCTCTTTCTTAATTATCCAACCAACACTTTCGCCTCGTCCTTAAGAGATTGGTAACCCTATCAGGGCTGAGTTTTAGGTGGTAGCCAGTAGTTGTCTTGACATAATCCACAATCTGACCTGAATAGGCAATCAACCCTTCATCTGTGAGATGGGCATAGAACAAATCGAACAACGCCTTGTCACGACCTGACTTGGTTAATTTCTCACGATAGAGCCAGATAGTTTTCGCATCTGGAACAGTGTCTTCATGATAACCAACAAACCGACGAAAAGATAGACGATCCAGTAGTTGGTATTCCATGGCATCGTCAGATAGGTTATGAAGACGTTGAAGCAAGAGCACTTCGAACATCATGAGATAGTCTAGGTGAGGACGACCGCCACGACTGATGGCTTTATCTTTAGGACTGAATAACTCTGATAACAAAAGAAGAAAGATAGTCCAATCCATAATGGCATCCAAACGTTCTAAGGGATTACCTTTCTCTGATAGTTTTGACAAAATTTTTTCATCGTCTGTGACTAAATGCATGACAGCTCTCCTCATTACTTTTGATTCTATTATCTCATTTTTGCGAAATTTAGGGAGTTTTTAGAGGTGCCCTTATTTATAATTCAAATAGCTTGGTAATTCAAGCTAAAAATAATAATCTCTTTAATATTTTTCACAATTTAGTTATTCTATACTTTAGTTTCAATTGTAAATACTTTTTAATTACAAAAAAACAGCTCACACATTTTGAAGAAACAATATGAAAACCATCACCCCTAAAATCAACAAAATCCCTAACCACCATGACCAGACAAAGTACCATTTCTGTGTTTTATGATGACATAATTTGCCACCAATCAAAGCTCCTAGGCCACCTAAAAATAAGGTGATGGTCAGTAAGAAGGGTTCCGATATTCGCCACCCTCCTTTAATCGCTTGAATTTTATCATAGCCGTAGGCTAAAAAAACAAACAAATTCCAGATAAACAATGCCATCAATAATACCGTTAACATTTTTCTCCCTACTAAAAAATCAGTGAATCATCCTTACATAATCCACCGATTTTACAACTTTCTTAACAAGACTCTTTCATTAATTAGATTCGCCTAAAATACTTGCCACTTTGGTATTAATCAAATCAATAGCAACGGTATTAGACACACCTTCTGGGATAACAATATCAGCATAACGCTTAGTAGGTTCAATAAACTGATGATACATGGGCTTAACCACACTGGTATACTGATTGATAATACTATCTAAACTACGTCCCCGTTCTTCCATATCACGCTTAATACGACGGATGATACGAATATCATCATCTGTATCCACAAACAATTTGATATCCATCAAATCACGCAAGCGCTTATCTTCTAAAACAAGAATACCTTCCACAATAAAGACGTCTTGTGGTTCTTGGCGATAAGTCTTACTACTACGGGTATGCTGAGTATAATCATAGACAGGAATATCCACAGGTCTACCTTCAATGAGTTCATTGAGCTGATCAATCATTAAATCTGTATCAAAAGCAAGTGGATGATCATAATTAGTCTTCACACGTTCTTCAAAGGTCAGATGAGCCTGATCTTTATAATAAGAATCATGTTCAATCATAGCAATTTTTTCATCTGGAAAATTAGCTAAAATTGCTCGAGAAACACTGGTTTTTCCACCACCAGAACCACCAGTGACACCAATAATAATAGGTTTTTTACGCATTGTTCGCTCCATTTTTTACAACATTGTTAGCTATTATATCACAATTCATGCTATAATATAAAGCAAATCTACAGAAAAAATAAAAGGAATCACCATGATTAAACATCTCCCAAAAGAATGGCAGAACAAACTTGCTGATCTTGGATTTAACGACACAACACCTATCCAAAAGGAGCTATTTTCCCCCTTATCTGCTGGTGAAAATGTTTTAGGCATTAGCCCAACTGGTACTGGTAAAACATTGGCTTATATGTGGCCTCTACTCTTGACACTGACGCCTAAAAAAGCACAACAATTACTCATTTTAGCTCCTAATAGTGAATTAGCTGGTCAATTATTTGACGTTGCCAAAACATGGGCGGAACCAATCGGATTGACCCCGCAGCTACTGCTTTCAGGATCTAGCCAAAAAAGACAAATTGAACGCCTAAAAAAAGGACCTGAAATCATCATCGGCACACCCGGGCGTGTTTTTGAACTAGTGAAACTTAAAAAAGTTAAAATGATGAACATCAATACAATTGTGCTTGATGAATACGATGAACTCTTAAGCGATTCTCAAATACAATTTGTCACTAAGATTAGTAACCATGTTCCCCGCAATCATCAAATGGTCTATCTATCTGCAACTCAAAAGATAAGCAGTGATAGTTTAGCTGATGATACCAAAATTATTGACCTTTCTGATCAGGAACAAAGTGCTATTGCTCATTACTATATTAGGCTTGAAAAGCGTGACCGCCTAGAATTTCTTCGTAAACTCAGTAACATCCCCGATTTTCGTGGACTAGTTTTTTTCAATAACCTATCTGATTTAGGAGCTGCTGAAGAGCGCCTACAATTCAATGGAGCGTCTGCTGTCTCACTCGCAAGTGACATCAACGTTAAAATGCGAAAAGTTATCTTGGAGAAATTCAAAAACCATGAATTAAGTTTACTACTAGCTACTGATCTAGTTGCTAGAGGAATTGACATCAACAACCTTGAAACTGTCATCAATTTTGATATCCCCCGTGATCCTGAAACCTATACCCATCGTGCTGGAAGAACTGGACGCATGGGGAAGGAAGGACAAGTTATTTCATTAGTAACTCACAAAGAAGATCTCAAAAAACTCAAAAAAATGGCTTCCGTACAAGAGTTACAACTCAAAAATCAAATCCTATCATTAAAGAAATAAGGTTTGCAGAAATGCTCATGCTCGGCATTCTGTTGACAATTGTACAATATAAAAAGTC
>NZ_JBLOJT010000056.1:0-10858 GCF_047785745.1 Streptococcus pluranimalium
ATCGTCTTTTAAGGGCTTTATAACTTTGTGAATACAGGTTCTCAGACAAGACCGTAGTTTGCCTGTCTGTTAGTGGTTTATTGTAAGGGTGGACATTTTGGGTAGAAGTGAGTGTATTTCCCTACAGTTGCCTGATAGTAATCAACTGTTATCTTTTGTTAAAAGCTTCCTAGAAGATATTAGTCTGTTCTTATAGTGTAAAAAAAGGTCTATTTGGACCTTTTTTTGTTGCCACAAAGTAATTTCATTTTTGTATAGCTAAATAATACTCATTGAAAATCAAAATCTGGCGTTGTCACATTTACCTTGATGGATTTCAGCTCTATCTGCAGTTCCTTTCCTTCGAGTATGAATGAACCTTAAGATGGGCTAAACTTGGCTTGTATCAGCAGAGTAGGTAAGGTCAAACAGTCAGTCATTACTGTGATATTTTTGAGTTTTGAACCCCAGAAATTATACGGTAATGCTTATCAGAGTTTATTCAAAATTGATACCTTTATTTTATCGTATTTGGTAAGTTTAGATAAGATGCGTAACAGCTTGCTTAGCAAGTAACAGCGATATTTTCCTCAGCTTGATGTAAGGCTGTTCAAAGTAGCTATTTCTAGTGCTACTGTCTTAGTCATGCCTAAAATCTTTTTTATTATGACGCTTAGAATATCGTTATTAACTAATATTTGTGATAAAATAAAAAGTATCTGTCAGCCATGGAGAAGAAGCTTGAAACATTTATTGTACCGTTTAAAAACTAATTATCTTAACCTCCCTTTGATTGCAAGGAGGCTTTATTTGATTTTCTTGACGGTTGTTGTTTTGTTTACTATTTTAGTGATTCGTCTTGCTGATATGCAGCTGATCAATGAAGATTTTTATGTTCAAAAAATCAGAGCAACAACGACTTATACAGTTTCAACAGCGACAGAACGTGGGCAAATTTATGATGTAAAAGGCAGGTTGCTAGCTAAAAATAAAAGTCAAAAAATTTTAACATTCACACGCAGCAATACTATGACGGCTGAGTATTTAAAGGATATGGCTAATCAATTAGCACAGTTAGTTACCTTGACAGAAACCAAGGTAAGCAAACGCGATAAGATTGATTATTATTTAGCAACCAAAGAACATTTTGATAAAGTTGTCGATGGTCTTGCGCATGATCAAAAGTATGACAAATTTAATAATAGTCTATCCTCTTGGGAAATTTATCAAAATGCTGTAGCAGCAGTTTCTGATCAAGCCATTGAGTTTGATGAAGAAACGTTAAAAAAAGTAGCTATTTTTAGTCAGATGAATGGAACAGCTACCTTTGATACTAGCCGATTAATCGTTGGAGATTTAACAGAGCAGCAACAACAAGCTCTTGCTGATAATGCCGCTACATTGATGGGGATTACAGTAGCAGATGGTTGGGATAGAGAGGATAGTACTAGTAGTCTAGCTCCTTTATTAGGTCGTATTTCTAGTGAAAAAATGGGGCTTCCTCAGGAGGATGCTGCTACCTATCTTAAAAAGGGTTATTCCATGAATGATCGGGTAGGGATTTCATATCTTGAAAAACAATACGAGTCAGTTTTACAAGGTAAGCATCAATCAAAGACGATTACTGTGAATAAGAATGGCAAAGTTATTGATGAGCAGATGACTTCAAAAGGAAGTCGTGGCGATAATCTCAAATTAACTATTGATTCAGATTTTCAAGAAGAAGTTGAGGCTATTCTTCGTCGTTATTATGAGTCGGAAGTAGCTTCAGGAAGTGCTAGTTATTCAGATGGGATTTATGCAGTGGCTATGAACCCTCAAACAGGAGCTATCTTATCTATGGCAGGTTTATCACATCAAAAAGATAGTGGGAAAATAGAGACAAATGCTCTAGGCACTATCAACGAAGTGTTTACACCGGGTTCTATAGTTAAAGGAGCTACTTTGACGGCTGGATGGCAAAATGGTGTCTTGGCTGGCAACGAAACTCTTATTGATATGCCTATTGTTTTTGCTGGGGACAGTACTAGTATTAGGTCTTGGTTTACAAATGGTTCGATGCCTATAACAGCGACACAGGCGTTGGAGTATTCCTCAAATACTTATATGGTCCAACTAGCTCTGCGTATGATGGGGCAAAATTATACTTATAATATGCCATTAACAGAAGCTGGTTACAAGGAAACAATGAAAAAACTTAGAAAAGCCAATGCTGAATATGGTATGGGAACTTCAACTGGGATTGATCTTCCTAACGTTCCAGAAGGCTTTATGCCGAAAAACTATACGGTATCAAATACGTTGACAGAAGCATTTGGGCAGTTTGATAACTACAACACTTTGCAGTTAGCACAATACGCTGCAACGGTTTCTAATAATGGTAACCGAATGGCAGCTCATCTGGTAGAAGGTATTTATGGTGCTCGAGATGATAATAACTTGGGTGAGTTAATCAAAGAGACTGATATTAAATCCCTAAATCAAGTTAATATCACACCAGAACAGATGGCTATTCTTCGTCAAGGTTTCTATGACGTCGTTAATAGTAATAGCAGTCTTGCAACAGGTTCTGATATGAGAGGACGACATACTGTTATTAGTGGAAAGACAGGAACAGCAGAGACTTTTACAAAAGATAACAAAGGTCAAACAATAAGTACGGTAAATTTAAACCTAGTTGCTTATGATCAGGATAATCAAATTGCTGTTGGTATCATGTATCCTAATTCTTCTAATTATCTCTCAAAAATTCATCAATACATAGCTCGTGACATCATTGATTTATATGTGTCTCAGTATGCTCAATAATATTTCTTGGAGGAAACAACGTGTTATACCCAACACCAATAGCTAAATTAATTGATAGTTTTTCAAAATTACCTGGTATTGGTATCAAGACAGCAACTCGTCTAGCTTTCTACACGATTGGGATGTCTGATGAAGATGTTAATGAATTTGCTAAAAACTTGTTAGCGGCTAAACGTGAATTAACTTATTGTTCTGTCTGTGGTAATTTGACAGATGATGATCCTTGTAACATTTGTACCGATGAGAGTCGTGACCAGTCAGTGCTTCTAGTTGTCGAAGAATCAAAGGATGTATCGGCAATGGAAAAAATACAAGAATACCATGGGCTCTATCATGTCTTACACGGACTGATTTCGCCAATGAATGGTGTGAGTCCTGATGATATTAATTTAAAGACACTTATTACGCGTTTGATGGATGGTGCCGTCAATGAGGTTATTATTGCGACCAATGCGACGGCTGACGGGGAGGCGACCTCTATGTATATTTCTCGGGTTCTAAAACCAGCAGGTATCAAAGTTACTCGCCTGGCTCGTGGTTTAGCAGTTGGTTCAGATATTGAATATGCTGACGAAGTTACCTTGTTACGGGCTATTGAAAATCGAACAGAACTATAAAAAGAGAAGAGTCTAAATCGGCACTGCACCCATAAAATGAGGCATAAGAAAAACACTCCTATTGAAAACTAGTGAACTAGAAACAGGAGTGTTTTGTTATGATCAAAAAAGCGTACTCGGTAGAAACTAAGTTAGCCTGTATCGAAATGAAAAAGGCTGGAAAGTCTAACAAAGTTATCAAAGAGACTTTGGGAATCAAAAATAAGAGTCAAATCGACACTTGGATGACATGGTATGAGAAGGAAGAACGCCATCGATTCCACCAACCCGTAGGGAAACAGTACACATACGGCAAAGGGAAGACGCAACTATCTGAAGTAGAACAGTTGAGATTACAGGTGGATCTATTAAAAAAGTATCACAGCTTGATAAGAAAATCGACAAAGTAAGTCTTATCAAGCTTGTGGATGACTATAAGAAAATCTATCCAGTATCCTTTATTTTGGATTGTTTCGGTGTCAAACGCTCAACCTTCTACCGTTGGAAATCTGAGAGTGAGAAGCCTAAGGAGAGAGACGGTCTTGTAGAAAAAATCGAGCAACTTTGTACGGAAAATCGGTTTATCTACGGTTATCGCACCATTACTCGATTACTAAAGAAAAGCCATGGTCTCTTGGTCAATCATAAGAAGGTTTACCGTATTATGAAAGAAAAGGGCTGGCTGTGTCGTACACGTCCTAAGAAGGCGCCCAATTTAGGAAAGCCATACTATGTGACAGATCATAAATTAAATCGCCATTTTCAAGCAAGTAAACCACTGGAGAAACTCATCACAGACATCACTTATCTCTGCTTTGGAATCAGCTGGAATTGTCTCAAGGTGCAGTATTACACAGCGACCAAGGCTCTGTTTACACCTCAAAGGCTTACTTTCAGGCTTGCACGGAAAAAGGCATCATCCGCTCCATGTCCCGTAAAGGAACACCAGCAGATAATGCCTGTATCGAATGGTTCCATTCTGTCCTAAAGTCTGAAACCTTCTATCTCCATAACTGGAGAAACTTAACTAAGGATAGTATAACAGATATTGTCAAAAATGACATCACATTTTATAATGAAACTAGAATTCAACAGCGATTAAACGACTTATCTCCTGTTCAATACAGAAAGTCGGTCGTATAAAAGTGTTTTTCTTGTGTCCCATTATTGGGGTGCAGTGCCATCATATCTAGGCTCTTTTCTTTTTCAAAATCGGTCAGAATTCTTTGACTTAGCTTTGTCTTTTATTGGAATTATGATATGATAAAAAGGATTGAGACCTTACTATAGTCAAAGGACTATACAATAAGGAACGTCAGTTCAACCAGTATCGGTATTTTAGAATTTTGCCGAAAATATTATAAAAAATAATGATAGAAAAGAGTTATTATGGCTAAACAAACATTAGTATTGCTCTATGGTGGTCGTTCGGCTGAACGTGAAGTTTCCGTCTTGTCTGCTCAAAGTGTTATGCGAGCTGTTAATTATGATAAATTCCAAGTGAAGACCTATTTCATTTCTCAAAACGGTGACTTTATAAAAACTCAGGAATTTACCAGTCAGCCTGACGAGACGGAACGTTTGATGACCAATCAGACCATCAAGTTGGAACAAAAAATTAAACCATCTGATATTTATGAAGATAATGCAGTTGTTTTTCCAGTTCTTCATGGTCCAATGGGGGAAGATGGCTCTATGCAAGGGTTCTTAGAAGTTTTAGGAATGCCTTATGTTGGAACAAATGTTCTGTCATCAAGTGTAGCCATGGATAAAATCACGACCAGACAGATTCTTGAATCTACAGGCGTTCCCCAAGTTGCTTACACAGTTTACATCGAAGGTGATGATTTAGAAAAGGCTATCTCAGATAGCTTGGCGACATTAAGTTTCCCTATCTTTGTTAAACCAGCTAACATGGGATCATCTGTCGGTATTTCCAAAGCAGAAGATGAAGCAGAACTTCGTCAAGCCATTAGTGAAGCCCTTAAGTTTGACAGTCGTATTTTGATTGAGCAAGGTGTTAATGCCCGCGAGATTGAAGTTGGTATTTTAGGAAATACAGAAGTTCAAACGACGGAAGCTGGTGAAGTTGTTAAAGATGTTGCTTTTTATGATTACAAGGCTAAATACATTGATAACAAGATTACCATGGCTATTCCAGCTGATATTCCAGCTGATGTGATGACGCAAATGCGTCGTTATGCTGAAAAAGCGTTTAAAGCACTTGGTGGTTGTGGCTTATCACGTTGTGATTTCTTTTATACAGAATCTGGTGATATCTTCTTGAATGAATTGAATACTATGCCTGGTTTTACTCAGTGGTCAATGTACCCATTGTTGTGGGAAAATATGGGACTAGCTTATGCTGACTTGATTGAAGAGTTGGTCAGCTTAGCACAAGAGATGCATGACAAGCGTGAAAGTCATTTGCAATAAAAAAAGTTTCCAGTCGGAAACTTTTTTGTTTGATAAGATCAGCGTAGGATGAGGCGCTGATCGAGATTTATACTGATTTTAATTCAAAATCTGAATATAGAATTATGGTTCGAGTCTCCTTATCCTAGTAAATCGTCTAGATTTACACCTTGTACTTAAATGGTTTCAGATTTAGATTTTCATTGAGATTTAATTTTTGGGGTTTAAGAGTTTGCGGTATTCTGGAATACGGCTTAATTGAGATAAAACAGTCATCGTTACTACAATACGAATCGGAATCTCAAAGATCTTAATCCAACGTCCTGCGATGAATTGTGCCAAAATAGGGATATGATAATAGTATTGGATCAACCAAGGTGTCATGATAAAACTTCCGAGGATAGTAATGACTGTCATGGCTAGAGACACATAAAGCCAGTCTTTCTTAGACGACCAAGAAAATGATTTCCCATAGAAGAATGCTCCGTAGATGAAGCCCAAGATAGCTTCCATAATCGTCCAACCGATGAGGAACATGCCAGCTTTCTCAGAGAAAATAGTATCGACAATATCAAAAATACCCAAGGTCAAAAAAGCGAGTAGTGGTCCAGAAATACTACCGATAATGCTTTCGAGAATAAAAGTGAAACTAAGCACCAATTGTTTTGGGATAATGGTGATGGAAAATCGACCAATCAGATAGCTAAGTGCTAGTAATATCCCGATGGTTGCTAAGCGGCGTACGCTTAGTTTTGGAAAAGCAAATAAAGTTTTCATAATAAAAAAGCTCCTTAAAAAATAGTGGAGCTGTTAAGGTCTATCCAGTCCTCTTTGAGGAGGAACTTAGATATAACTAACAGCGGATGCAATGATTTACCGCACGTTTCGTTTCGTTATGTGACAACATCCCATTCACATACACTTAACGCAAATCATTTACTCTGTTGATTGAAAGAACAATCCTATCCATCATAACATAAGTCTTGAAAATAGCAAGAGGAGATGACTTTTATGAAATAAGTTAGATAAGAAGTCTCTCTTCTCATTGAAAGAGCTTTGGGAAAAATATGATATAATGGAAACATTATTGAACAAGAAGAAGGATTGTAAGATGAGATTGCGATTACATGAGGTTGCCAAAGTTGTTGGCGCTAAAAATGATATCACAGCATTTGAAGATGTAGATTTGAGTCAGATTGAGTTTGATTCACGTAAAATAACTGCAGGGGATCTCTTTCTCCCTTTGAAAGGTACGCGTGATGGTCACGATTTTATTGAAATAGCTTTTGAGAATGGTGCTTTAGCCACTTTTTCTGAGAAAGAAGTTGAAGGCCATCCTTATCTCTTAGTTGATGACTGTTTGACAGCTTTTCAAATCCTCGCCAGTTATTATATCGAGCGTAGTCGGGTTGATGTCATTGCTGTAACAGGATCAAATGGTAAAACAACAACTAAAGATATGATTGCTCAGCTTCTGGCCACAACTTATAACACCTATAAAACACAAGGTAACTACAATAATGAGATTGGCCTCCCTTACACTGTTTTACATATGCCAGATAATACGGAGAAACTTGTCCTAGAAATGGGGCAGGACCATCTTGGTGATATTAAACTTTTATCTGATATTGCCAAGCCACACATTGGCGTTGTGACTCTGGTAGCAGAAGCGCACTTAGAATTCTTTGGCAGTCGTGATAAGATTGCGGAAGGTAAAATGCAGATTACGGATGGCATGGATAGCGATGGTATCTTGATTGCTCCAGCAGATCCGATTATTAACCCCTACTTACCACAAACGCAAACGACCATTCGATTTGGTTCTGATGAAGACATTTTTATTACAGAACTTCAAGAAGCCAAGGAATCTTTAACCTTCAAGACTAATTTTTTAGAAGAATCCGTTTTTCTTCCTGTCACTGGGAAATACAATGCCACAAATGCGATGGTAGCAGCCTATGTGGCTAAATTATTGATGTTATCTGATCAAGATATTTATCAAGCTTTTAAGGATTTAGAACTTACGAAGAATCGTACCGAGTGGAAAAAAGCTGCCAACGGTGCCGATATCCTATCAGATGTTTACAATGCTAATCCAACAGCCATGAAGCTGATTTTAGAGACCTTCTCAAGTATCCCTAAAAATGAAGGAGGTAAAAAAGTGGCTGTACTAGCTGATATGAAAGAATTGGGAGAACAATCTGTCCAACTTCACAATGAAATGATTATGAGTTTGTCTCCTGAGTATATTGATACGGTCTTGTTCTATGGTCAAGATATTGCAGATTTAGCTCAACTGGCGAGTCAAATGTTTCCGATAGGACATGTTTATTATTATCAAAAGACGGCTACAGAGGACCAATTTAGTCATCTTTTAGCAAAGATTCAAGAAATGCTAGAGCCTAATGACCAAATTTTACTAAAAGGTAGTAACTCCATGAAGTTGGCTGATATAGTAGCAAGTCTAGAAAATACTAAGTAGGTACCTATGTTCAACATTATGTCAATCTTAACAGGGACAGCTAGTCATGCTCCGAGAGTAACACCGGTTGTTTACAGTTTTCTTATGAGTTTAATCCTTCTTTCTATTGGTATGACACGGATTTGTTATAAGATACCTGCTTACCAAACATTTTGGAAGAGAGTGCAGTATTGTCAGATTATTGCCTTGTATTCTTGGTATCTCTTAGCTCACTTTGATATCACAGAAGCTCTTCCTTTTTACCATTGCCGCATTGCGACCCTAGCCATTCTCTTTCTACCCAAGGGGAAGTTAAAGGCTTATTTTGCTTATCTGGGAATTGCAGGTGCTATCTGTGCTCTTTCCTATCCTATTTTTGATCCCTATCCATTTCCTCATCTGACCATCTTGTCTTATGTATTTGGACACATGGCCTTGCTAATCAATGCCCTGACTTACCTCTATCAGAACAACTCTAGTGTCCAGCTTTCGTTTAAAAACATTCTTCAAATAACATTTATTATGAATATGGTGATTGGTCTTGCTGACTTGATTTTACAAGCTAACTATGGTTTTTTACGAGAAACGCCTATTTTAGCCAGTCAAAATGGGATCTTAAACGTTTTAATAGTTAGTCTAGTCATCGCTATATTAATGACATTGGTTCAAGCTCTTATGTCAAGGGAAGTTGAACGTTTGGCAGTGAGAGTCTGACTTGCTAGACAGACTTGATTTAGCTATAATAAAAGAGTTGCCACTGGTGCAGCTCTTTTTATGTTGCAGTCAAAGCAAAAATCAATGCAACAACTAATCTAAATCAATCAATTTAACTGACAAGAAAAGGATAACTATGTCAACTCAAGACGAAATTAAACGCCGCAGGACCTTTGCCATTATCTCTCACCCGGATGCTGGTAAAACAACGATTACAGAACAATTACTCTATTTTGGTGGTGAGCTTCGTGAAGCGGGGACCGTCAAAGGGAAAAAAACAGGAAATTTTGCCAAATCTGACTGGATGGACATTGAAAAACAACGTGGGATCTCGGTAACATCATCTGTTATGCAATTTGACTACGCTGGCAAACGCGTCAATATCTTGGATACTCCTGGACACGAGGATTTCTCAGAGGATACCTACCGTACCCTTATGGCTGTGGATGCTGCTGTCATGGTAGTAGACTCTGCTAAAGGTATCGAGGCGCAAACTAAAAAACTCTTTGAAGTTGTCAAACACCGCAACATTCCAGTCTTTACCTTTATCAACAAATTGGACCGTGATGGTCGTGAGCCATTAGATCTTTTGGAAGAATTAGAAGAAGTTCTAGGAATCGCTTCTTATCCTATGAATTGGCCAATTGGTATGGGACGTGCTTTTGAAGGGCTCTATGATATTCATAACCAACGTTTGGAGCTGTATAAAGGTGATGAACGCTTTGCGGAAATTGCTGATGGTGATACGCTTTTTGCCAACAATCCCTTCTATGAACAAGCTAAAGAAGATATTGAGCTTTTAAGTGAAGCAGGTAATGATTTTTCACAAGAAGCTATTCTTGATGGTGATTTAACACCTGTCTTCTTCGGCTCAGCCCTTACCAATTTTGGTGTACAGACCTTCCTTGATACCTTCTTGGAATTTGCGCCAGAACCACATGGTCATAAGACTACTGAAGATAAGATGATTGATCCGCTAGATAAGGACTTTTCTGGATTTGTCTTTAAAATCCAAGCTAACATGGACCCCCGTCACCGTGACCGTATTGCCTTTGTTCGTATCGTTTCAGGTGAATTTGAACGCGGTATGGGTGTTAATCTCTCTCGCACAGGTAAAGGCGTTAAGCTTTCAAACGTGACTCAGTTTATGGCAGAATCTCGTGAAAATGTAGAAAATGCTGTTGCTGGTGATATCATTGGGGTTTATGATACTGGAACTTACCAAGTTGGAGATACCCTAACAGTTGGTAAAAACAAGTTTGAATTTGAACCACTACCAACCTTTACACCAGAGATTTTCATGAAAGTAGCTGCTAAAAATGTCATGAAACAAAAATCCTTCCACAAAGGGATTGAGCAATTGGTGCAAGAAGGTGCTATTCAGCTTTATAAAAACTATCAAACAGGCGAGTATATGCTTGGTGCCGTTGGTCAACTTCAGTTTGAAGTTTTCAAACACCGCATGGAAGGCGAGTATAACGCAGAAGTAGTCATGACACCAATGGGTAAAAAGACTGTACGTTGGATTAAACCAGAAGACCTTGACGAACGCATGAGTTCAAGCCGAAACATCCTAGCTAAAGATCGTTACGATCAACCAGTCTTCCTCTTTGAAAATGACTTTGCCCTTCGCTGGTTTGCAGACAAATATCCAGACGTGGCATTGGAAGAGAAGATGTAGAAGCAGGATAAAAATTGGTAGCTCGTAAACGAGATTAATTTTGTCGTATTGTCCTCACAAGGTGTTCCTAAGAATCTTAGAACCTGTATTCACAAAGTTATAAAGCCCTTAAAAGACGATTAATGTGTGATAGTTTGACAAAAGCAACCTCTGATGATACCGATTTTCAACATCCTTAGCCAATCTTCGAGAGTGGTTCAACCA
>NZ_JBLOJT010000057.1:0-10850 GCF_047785745.1 Streptococcus pluranimalium
CCTAAAAAGAGGTTGCCCTCTTCTTAATTGCTTGAATTATAGATATTCCTTTTGAAGTTCAAGAACTTCTTCAGCAGTTGAACATTCTGTAAGAGCACGATTTGCATACTCTTCCATTTTTGCTGAATTAAGAGTTTTCATCAAGCTACGTGTACGAAGTACAGATGTCGCTGACATAGAAAACTCGTCGAGACCCATTCCAACAAGGAGTGGTACAGCTTGCTGATCACCAGCCATCTCACCACACATACCTGCCCATTTGCCTTCAGCATGAGCTGCTTTGATAACGTTGTTAATCAAACGAAGGATTGATGGGTTATATGGTTGGTAGAGGTATGACACTTGTTCGTTCATACGATCTGCTGCCATTGTGTATTGGATAAGGTCGTTTGTACCAATTGAGAAGAAGTCAACTTCTTTCGCAAATTGGTCAGCAAGCATTGCTGCAGCTGGGATTTCGATCATGATACCCACTTGGATGTCATCAGCTACTGCTACACCTTCAGCGAGCAAGTTAGCTTTCTCCTCATCGAAGACTGCTTTTGCTGCACGGAATTCTTTAAGTAGAGCAACCATTGGGAACATGATGCGCAATTGACCGTGTACAGACGCACGAAGAAGGGCACGAATCTGTGTACGGAACATTTGATCACCAGTCTCAGAAATTGAGATACGAAGTGCGCGGAATCCAAGGAATGGGTTCATTTCATCAGGAAGATCGAAGTAAGGTAGCTCCTTATCTCCACCGATATCCATTGTACGAACCACAACCGGTTTACCGTTCATGCCTTCAAGTACAGCTTTATAGGCTTCATATTGCTCATCTTCTGTAGGGAAGTCTTGAGAATCCATGTACAAGAACTCTGTACGGTAAAGTCCTACAGCTTCGGCACCATTATTATTAACACCTTCGACATCTTTTGGTGTACCAATGTTAGCTGCTAATTCAAAGTGCTTCCCATCAGCTGTAACTGTTTGTGCATCTTTAAGAAGTGCCCATTCAGCTTTTTGTTTGGCGTAAGCTTCACCAGCTTCTTTGAAAGCTACGATTTCTTCTTGGCTTGGGTTAACGATAACTTCACCAGTAATTCCATTAACAGCCAAAACATCACCATCTTTTACAATTTCAGTAATGTTGTTAGTTCCAAGAACAGCTGCGATTTCAAGAGTACGAGCCATGATAGCTGAGTGACTTGTACGTCCACCAATATTAGTTACGAAAGCTTTAACAAAGTTTTTATCAAGTTGAGCTGTATCTGAAGGTGTTAAGTCATGCGCAATAACAATTGACTCTTCACTAATCGTTGCTGGATTCGGCAATTTCACACCAAGAAGGTGAGCCAATACACGTTTTGCAACGTCACGAATATCCGCTGCACGTTCTTGCATGTATGGGTTGTCTTCCATACCTTCAAAAAGTGTCACGAACATATCAGTAACTTCTTTCAAACCAGCTTCTGCATTAACTTGTTTCGCGCGAATTGTTTCTTTAATCTGACCAATCATTTCTGGGTCAGCAAGAACCATTAAATGAGCATCAAAAACTGATGCTGCTTCTTCACCAAGCGTATCTACGGCTTTTTCACGGATAACAGAAAGCTCGTCTTGAGACGCCGCTAGAGCTGCATCCAGACGAGCTTCCTCTGCATCTGTATCTGAAACTGAAACAGTTTCAAATGACAAATTCGGTTGAACCAATAGATATGCCTTAGCAACTGCAACACCATCAGATGCTGCGATTCCTTTAAGCATTTCTGTCATTTTCTTATGCCAATCCTTCTTTTGTCATTGTTTCTTCAATTGCTGCAAGAGCATCGTCAGCGTCTGCACCTTCTGCAGAAATTGTAACATCAGCACCTTGACCAACACCAAGACTCATAACACCCATGATTGATTTAAGGTTAACTGCTTTACCTTTGTAGTCAAGAGTGATGTCTGAAGCAAATTTGCTAGCTGTTTGAACAAGCAAAGTAGCTGGACGAGCGTGAATACCTGTTTCTGCTACAATATGAAAATCTTTAGAAGCCATGATGGTTCTCCTTTTTTCTCTTTTTAATTTTTGAGTCATCCATGATAACCCTTACAATTTCCAATTATAACACAAGGCTTTTTTTTTTTCAAGATTTTATAAGCTAGATTGAAAAAATTTACAGGATACTTTCGACCTTCTTACATCACTTATAGAAAAATCATTTTGGTTTGTTTTCAACCTATGTATCGAAGAAAAAGATCATTACTTAGCGTAAAATATTTGTTCAAAGACTAGTTCCATCTGTTTTCCTTAAGTTTTCATCACAACACAATATATTGGGGTATAAGAAAAAGATATAACTATATTTTGTGTTTTACCAGCAATAATCTATTGCATTTTGAGCTAATTTTGGGTATGCTATTGTGGTACTTAAAAAGGAGAGTTATCAAATGAGTAACATTACTATTTTTTCAAAAAACAAATGCATGCAATGCAAAATGACTAAAAAATTTCTAGAAAAAGAAGGCGTTTCATTCAAAGAAATCAACATTGACGAAGAACCTGAACACATCGAATACGTGAAAAGTTTAGGGTTTGCAGCAGCTCCAGTTATCCAAGCTGGCGATGTTGTTTTCTCTGGATTTCAACCTGCTAAACTCAAAGAAATTGTCTAAAAGTAGGTTAAGCCATTGAAGGTTGCCTTCCATACCCTTACTGGTCAGACAGCCAGATTTATCAACAAACTTGACATCGCCCAAGATGACATTATAACACTGATGCCAAGTGGGCAAACACCTCACTGTCATCATCAGTTTATTGTCATTATTCCCACTTACAATGACAATTTTGACTATGTTGAAGATTTTATTGAAGACAATCTAGCAAATTGTCACGGTATCATTGGTATCGGCAATCGAAACTTCGGCCCTGATTTTTGTCGTGAAGCTAGGGAATTAGCACAAAAATATCAGCTACCACTGCTCCATGAATTGGAATTTAGCGGTACTGTAGAAGACACTAACATAGTAAAAGGAATCTTAGCGCATGAGTCTTAAAGATTTGGGAAATGTTACTTATTTCCGTTTAAATAATGAAATTAACCGTCCCGTTAATGGACAAATTCCTTTGCATAAGGACAAAGAAGCTCTCGCAGCTTTCTTTGAAGAAAATGTCAACCCTAACATGATGCCTTTTGCTTCAATGACAGATAAAATCAACTATCTGATTGAAAATGATTACATCGAAACAGGTTTCATTAACAAGTATAGCCAAGCATTTATTGAATCCTTAGCCCAAGACTTAAAAAATGAGAATTTCCAATTTAAGTCATTTATGGCGGCTTATAAATTCCACCAGCAATATGCTCTTAAAACAAATGATGGAGAGGCTTACCTAGAAAGCATGGAAGATCGCGTGATGTTTAACGCCCTCTATTTTGCAGATGGTAATGAAGAATTGGCTCGTGATTTAGCTAAAGAAATGATTAACCAACGGTATCAACCTGCTACTCCTTCATTTTTAAATGCCGGACGTAGTCGTCGTGGTGAGTTGGTATCTTGTTTCTTGATCCAAGTGACTGATGATATGAACTCAATCGGCCGTTCAATCAACTCTGCGCTACAACTCTCACGTATTGGTGGTGGTGTTGGTATTTCCCTGTCTAACCTTCGTGAGGCTGGAGCTCCTATCAAAGGTTTTGCTGGCGCTGCATCTGGTGTGGTTCCTGTTATGAAACTTTTTGAAGATAGTTTCTCTTACTCTAACCAACTAGGGCAACGTCAGGGTGCTGGAGTGGTTTATCTCAATGTCTTCCATCCAGACATCATCTCTTTCCTTTCAACCAAAAAAGAAAATGCGGATGAAAAAGTGCGTGTTAAAACCCTATCACTTGGTGTGACTGTCCCTGATAAATTCTACGAGTTGGCTCGTAAGAATGAGGACATGTACCTCTTTTCTCCTTACAATGTTGAAAAAGAGTACGGTATCCCATTCAACTACATCGACATCACTGAGAAATACGATGAACTAGTAGCTAATCCTAAGATTGCTAAGACTAAAATCAAAGCTCGTGAATTAGAAACTGAAATTTCTAAATTACAACAAGAGTCTGGATACCCTTATATCATCAATGTTGATACTGCCAACCGTTCTAATCCAATTGATGGTAAAATCATCATGTCCAACTTGTGTTCAGAGATTCTTCAAGTGCAACAACCTAGCTTGATTGATGATGGGCAAAATTATCTCTCAATGGGAACAGATATCTCATGTAACCTTGGTTCAACCAACGTTGTAAATATGATGACCTCTCCTGATTTTGGACGTTCGATCAAAGCGATGACACGCGCCCTTACTTTCGTGACAGATTCATCAAGTATCGAAGCCGTTCCATCTATTAAGAACGGTAACGACCAAGCTCATACTTTCGGACTTGGCGCTATGGGACTTCACTCCTTCCTTGCTCAACAACACATCGAATATGGTAGTCCGGAATCAATTGAGTTTACGGATATTTACTTCATGTTGCTCAACTACTGGACACTTGTAGCTTCTAATGAAATTGCCCGTGAGCGTCAAACGACTTTCGTTGGTTTTGAAAATTCTAAGTATGCTGACGGTAGCTACTTTGACAAGTACGTTTCTGGTCAGTTTGTACCGAAATCAGACCTTGTTAAAGACCTCTTTAAAGACCATTTCATTCCTCAAACAGAAGATTGGGAAGCTTTACGTCAGGCAGTTATGGCTGATGGTCTTTACCACCAAAATCGCCTAGCTGTGGCACCAAATGGTTCTATCTCTTATATCAATGATGTTTCTGCTTCCATTCATCCGATCACACAACGTATTGAAGAGCGTCAAGAGAAAAAAATTGGTAAAATCTATTACCCAGCGGCTGGATTGTCAACAGATACTATTCCCTACTACAAATCAGCTTATGATATGGACATGCGTAAAGTGATCGATGTTTATGCTGCCGCTACTGAGCACGTTGACCAAGGTTTGTCATTGACCCTTTTTATGCGTAGTGAAATCCCAACTGGACTTTACGAATGGAAAGGTAACGACACCAAACAAACAACTCGTGACCTATCTATCTTACGTAACTACGCTTTCAACAAAGGTGTCAAATCAATCTACTATGTACGTACCTACACCGATGATGGTGATGAAGTTGGCGCTAACCAATGTGAATCTTGTGTCATCTAATAGAACACCATAATTTATTGAAGTTTGCTTAGTTTTATCACACTTTGATACACCTGATTTTCTGATTTATCCTATAGTACCTTTCATTAGCCAAATCAATATTACCGATGTTCATTGACTTTCAGCCAACTTATTTTGAAGTTGGCTGCTTGTTTATGTTAAACTATAAAGAGTCATTAAACGTCATTTTTACTATCTGTTTTTAAGGAGTCTCCATGACAAAATTTACTTATTATGAAGCCATCAACTGGAATGAAATCGAAGATGTGATTGATAAATCCACTTGGGAAAAATTGACAGAACAATTTTGGCTTGACACCCGTATCCCACTCTCAAATGATTTAGACGATTGGCGTAAACTATCTGCTGAAGAAAAAGACCTTGTTGGCAAGGTTTTTGGTGGTCTTACCCTTCTTGATACTCTTCAATCTGAGACAGGAGTTGAGGCTATCCGTGCCGATGTTCGTACCCCACACGAAGAAGCAGTCCTCAATAATATTCAGTTTATGGAATCAGTCCATGCCAAATCTTACTCTTCCATCTTTTCAACACTTAACACTAAAAAAGAGATTGAAGATATTTTCGAGTGGACTAATACCAACCCTTACCTCCAACGTAAGGCTGAAATTATCAATGAAATTTACAAGAACGGTGATGCCCTTCAGAAGAAAGTAGCTTCTACCTTCCTGGAAACCTTCCTCTTCTACTCTGGTTTCTTTACACCTTTATACTATTTGGGGAATAACAAATTAGCCAACGTCGCTGAAATCATTAAATTGATCATCCGCGATGAATCTGTTCACGGTACTTACATTGGTTACAAATTCCAATTAGGCTTTAACGAATTGTCCGAAGATAAGCAAGAAGAATTCCGTGAGTGGATGTATGACCTTCTTTATACGCTTTATGAAAATGAAGAAAAATATACGGAAACCCTCTATGACAATGTCGGCTGGACCGAGGAAGTCATGACTTTCCTTCGTTACAATGCCAACAAAGCCCTTATGAACTTGGGGCAAGATCCACTTTTCCCAGATACGGCAAATGATGTTAATCCAATTGTTATGAACGGTATTTCAACAGGAACATCTAACCACGACTTCTTTAGTCAGGTTGGTAATGGTTATCTACTTGGTAGTGTTGAAGCCATGCAAGATGATGATTACAACATGGGACTATAGGTTTCACGACTATATGAAAACATTAAATCCAGGCTATCACGCCTGGATTTTTACGTTATAGATAAGAATAGAATTTATCTGACTATTAAAAAGGTATTTGAAGCGACCTCTTAAAATTGATATACTAAATTTAAGACATTCAGACTACGGAGGTTAGCATGACACAAAAACAAGTTGAGAGACAATCCCTTATCGTATCTACGATCGGAAATTTCTTTATTGGGCTTGCAGGTCTCATTATCTATATTGTGACCGATTTAAATGCCTTGCTTTTAGATGGCGTATTCTCCCTGATAGCCTTCATCTCTACTTTAGTAGCTGTCTTTATCTCAGGTAACAGCCACCGTAAAACTGAGACATTTCCTAATGGCATATACTTTTTAGAGCCCTTATACGGCATCTTGAAATCAATCGCAACGCTTATGCTCCTGATTATTACCTTACTCGAAACAAGCGCTGCTGCCTATGCTTATTTTATCCACGGAGAAGGGCATGTCATTGAGACCGATTTGGTACTACCTTATACTATCTCGATGGTCATCCTATGCTTTGGGTTAGGATTTTTTAATCGTCAGAAAAATCGTCAAATCAATCACTTATCAACTATTATTGCTGCTGAAAGCAAAGGAAATTTTATCGATGGTCTAATTTCTGCGGGAGTGGGTATTTCTATCTTGCTACTAAAAATTATCCCGATAGAAAGTGCTCTTGGCTTCCTACATTATACTGCAGACTTTTTTATCACTTTAATTCTCGTTCTTTTTTCCTATAAAGAACCTTTAACAATCTTAACAGATTCCTTCAAAGAATTTACACAGTCACCTACTCGAAATAGGCAAATTGTTCCTGTCATCCACGATGTTTTCCAGACACATTTCAATAAATACTATCACGACTTGGATATTTTTATTTACAAGCAGGGAACTCATATCAGTGTTCGAGTCCACATCCTAGACCCAGCCAACTTAGATCTCATCTCAGAATCCGTCAATCTCAAATCCCTTATCCTTGAAGATTTACAAAATTCTTTTGAATTCGTTACTGTTGAATTTGCCTTTTAGGCATGAAAAAACCAAGTAGAGCATTAACTCTGCTTGGTTATTTTGTTTTTCTGAGATCTAGTAAAGTTTTAGTAATACTGAGGAAAACGAGAACTAGAATCCCATTTAAGATATTTTTACTAAAACTAGCACCATTATTAAAGGCATGGACTGACATCACAATATGTGCAACTGTTGCTATTATCATAAAAACAACAGCAATCAATGTTACTTTTTTAGCATCATGCTACTCCTTATTTCCCATCATTGATCGTCGAGTGTTGATAACCATAACTGAAATAAATCAAAGTTCCTAAACCTAAAGCTACTAGGAAAGCAATCCAGGTCACAGCTTGATACTGACTCATAAAGACTAGACAAATGACAATGGCAATGATCGGTAAAACAGGCACAAATGGCATTTTGAATTCGCCTTCTTTAGGCAAACCTGCTTGTTTCCGTAAAACAATGATAGCAATGGCTAAAAGCATGAGATAAGCAAGGGTTGTGATATTGACAAACTCAGCTAAACTAGCTAATGGCACCATACCAGCAAATATCATCGCTCCTACACCAGTTACTAGTGTTGCATTTCTAGGGATGCGAGATTTTTTAGTCACCTGACTGAGAGCTTTAGGAAGCAAACCGTCACGACTGATACTATAAATCGTTCTTGATAGGGCGAATGTCATGGAAATACAAACCGTAATTAAGGTGAGAATGGCAACAACTGATACATAGTTACCAGCCCAAGTCAATCCTACAGAGCGTAGTGCATAAGAGACCGCATCTGAAATATTGAGTTTGGTATAATGCACCATACCTGTTAAAATTAAGGTAACTAGCATATAAATAGCTGTCACAATCATTAATGACAAGGTAATCCCCTTAGGTACATTCTTTTGAGGGTCATGGACTTCGTCAACTGCCATGGAAATGGATTCAAAACCAAGAAAGGCAAAGAACATAATGGAGGCACCTGCAAGGATCCCTGAACGACCACCAACAGGATTTCCCCAGCCAAAAGGCGAAAATGGCGTCCAGTTATCAGGTTTTAAGAAGAAAAGACCAAGAACAATAAAGAGAGCCAAGGCTGAAAACTTGAGAACAACCAGAGCACTATTGAAACGCATGGCTTTTTTAGAATCCATGAGAACAATTGCTGTCACAAAAAGCATCACCAGAACTGGTAGAAGATCGATATACTGCCCCTTAGTTGGGTTAAAAGTGCCGTTGATTGCAGCTGGCAACTGGATACCATAATTAGCCAGCAAACCTTTTAAGTAAGATCCCCATCCTGAAGCAACACTAGAGACTGCAAAGAGAAATTCCATGATAATCAACCAGCCAGCAATCCAAGCTGGAAACTCTCCCAGTGTAGCATAAATATAAGAGTAAGCACCCCCATTAGCAGGAATGCGTGAGGCAAATTCAGCATAAAAAAGCGCAAAAATACCTACAGCAATGGCGGAAAGCGCAATGGAAATAATTAAGGCAGGACCAGCGTATTGCGCTGCACCAATACCTGTAATGGTGAAAATACCAGTTCCCACCATAGAACCAAGTCCCAGAAAGACAAGGTCAATAACCTTAAGATGACGTTTCATTTCAGTCTTATCTAGACTGGTATTTTTTTGACGAAAAATAGACACTATTTTCCCCTTCTTAATTAAAAAATTTATGATTTTCAAAAGAAAACTCAACTTATCTATTTTATCATAAAAATAGTCAAAATCACCATTAGACGAAAAAAACCAAGTTCAATTTGAACTTGGTTTTAACAGAAGATATCAATATAATCACATATTCCAGCGTTACTGTGAAATGTTAAACGACTATTAACTACTTGAAGAAGTTACGAACTGTTTTGAATTGAGCAATGTTAATGTAAAGATAAATAATCGTTAAAACACTCACTGCCAAAATTGGTGAAGTCTTGGTAAATTTACTTATAAAGAAAATAATAACATAAAGCGTAGGTATGAGTGATGTACTCAAGGTTATGAAAATCTCATAAGCAGTTTCCTTATCAGCCTGTAACTCTCCCTCATCCATCTGCATTCCATTATCCATAAGAGATTTCTTGTCTTGTAACGCTGAGATATTGGTTCCTCGAAGTTTGTTATATAACTTAACAGCATTAACTTGACTAAGCACTACTAGAACAATCAATAACAAGTCTAAACCTAGAAGCCAGTACACTTTATTCCAAGCATAAAGCGTCGACAAACATAAAATAGAAAGTAAAATAACCATACTGATATTTTGCCATATGATGACATGAGATAATCTAATATTGAGCTTGCACTCCCTTTCATCATTATCATCAGAAGATGATTTTTTTAGTAAGGGGAGCTCTTTTTTTATTTTCAGCATCATTAAACCTGTAACGAGAGTGGTGCTCAAAACAAGTGCTAGCAAACTATAGATACCTATTTTTAATAACCACAACCAATTAATGGTCATAAAGTCAAATCTCAGATAGGTTAAGATTCTAGGAATTATGCCACCAAATAAACCAACTAACATACCTCCTAGCAGCCAGAAACCAAAACTTTTTAACACACGAAGTAAACGACTATTCTTTTTCATTTTCTACCCCCTCCACTAAAGAAAACACATTTTCAACAGGCTCTTTAAACACCTGAGCAATTTTCATTGCAATAACAATTGATGGCGTGTATTCCCCTCGTTCTATCAAACTGATGGTCTGACGCGATACTCCTGCCAGTTTTGCCATTTGGGTCTGATTGACGCCATCTCTCGCTCGCAATTCTTTAAGACGATTTTTTAACATCAAGTCCAACTATCTTATTCCTTTCATCCATTTTCTTTTATGGTTGATTTAAACGAAAATACCCTTTTTGATGACAATAAAGACAAACGACAAGGGGAACAATCAGAATGCCAAGTACTTTTAAAAGTGGCACCAGAAAGCTAACAATGATAATTCCCATCATGGTACAAAGAATAACTTTAATTAGATTTTCCATAGATATTTACCTCTTTTCCGATTTTAAAAAGACAATGGACAATAAGCTAGGAAGTAAACTGGAAATGAATAGATAAATAATCATTTGATTTTTAGTCCCATTTGAAATGCCTGCATATATACCTAAAAGAAATCCTATAATAGCAAATAAAGAAATAATCTCAATAGCCGTATTATCTGAAATATTTTTTCTCAATAGTTTTTTCATGTAACTACTCCAATCTTCTTGTATCCATTTTTCAGCTAAATGATAACACATCTTTTTATTTTTGACAATGATGATAGTCAAAAAGATTATTATTTTTGTCAAAATGACATTTTTAATAGACAAAAATCGAGTAGGGACTAATTTCTAGCCCCTCTCACACCACCGTGCGTGCCGTTCGGCACACGGCAGTTCAACTAACTTTTAACGCATGCCTTTCAAGGTAATAATCCAAGCAGGAAACCAGTCCCCA
>NZ_JBLOJT010000058.1:0-10823 GCF_047785745.1 Streptococcus pluranimalium
AACAGGAAACCTCTCTTTATATATATTTTTGACAAGTCCTGTCACACTCCCAAAAGTAATTAACGATGACTAAGTTTGCGTGTTAGGAAATCCCCAATAAATTGAATGGCGAAGATTAGCAACAAAATGGCTAAGGTAGCCACAAAGGTAACATCTGTATTAGAACGGTTATAACCATAAGAAATCGCTACATTACCAAGTCCACCAGCGCCGATAGCACCTGCCATAGCTGTTTCACCCACCAAAGAAATCAAGGTTACCGTTGACACACGAATAAGATCAGGCAAACCTTCTCCAAGATATACCTTAATAATATCAAAAATGGTAGCACCTGAAGCTTGCGCTGCCTCAATGACTCCGCGATCAAGTTCTGACAAGACCACTTGAACTTGACGAGCAAAAAACGGGAAAGTGGCTGCTGAAAGTGGTACTAGGGCAGCAGTTGCTCCAAGATTTGTTTTGACAATCAAGAAAGTCACTGGCGCCAAAATTGCTAGTAAGATAATAAAAGGAATGGCACGAAAAATAGAGGTTACTTTATCAAGAACTTGAAAAACAGGACGATTTTCAACAACGCCACCAGGACCTGTTAAAACGAGAAAGAGACCTGCTAGGAGACCTAAAAATCCACCAATAATAAAAGATACAATGGTCATGTACAAAGTAGCATTGATTGCTGCTAACCAGCCATTATCTCCTGTCCAACCAATATTATAAACATTCGGCAAATACGTTTGAACCCATTCTAACATCTAGGCACCTCTTTTCAAAATCGTTAAATGAATACCAGCTGCTGTAATAGCTTCTTGCGCTGCTGATAAATTATCCAAATTCCCTGATAGGATAACCACCATTTCACCTACAGGTGTGCTGTCTAAAATTTCGATATTACCATAAAGAATATTGGCAGTAACTTGGAATCGTTTGTAAATATCATTCAAAATCGGCTCATCTGTAGATGTTCCAGCATAATTTAGCTGTACCAAAATAGAATCAGCTGCTAAGTTGACAACAACATCCTGCTGGGCAATCTTAATCATAGCTTCATCGATACCAGTAGCTGTTTTGATAAACTCCTGTGTCAATTCCTCTTTGGGATTTGAGAAAATATCCAAAACTGATCCCTCTTCAATCAAGACACCATTCTGCATGACTGCAACTCGATTACAAATATCTTTAACAATCTGCATTTCGTGAGTAATCATGACAACTGTCAACCCTAATTGACGATTGAGATCTTGTAAAAGAGCCAAAATTTGTTTCGTCGTTTTAGGGTCTAGAGCAGATGTTGATTCATCAGAAATTAAAATTTCAGGGTCGTTAGCAAGAGCACGCGCAATCGCAACACGCTGTTTCTGACCACCAGATAATTGAGCGGGATAGTTATCCGAACGATCTGACAAACCAACCAATTCTAGCAATTCCGAAACCTTCTTAGCTTTAGCTTCCTTACTCAAATCAGAATGACGTAAGGCAAAAGCAACGTTTTCAGAAGCTGTTTTTTGTGCCATCAAGTTAAAGTGTTGGAAAATCATACCAATTTTTTGGCGTTTTTGGCGTAAAGCAGCTGATGACAGCTGCACTTTTCCTTGATCGTAAGTCACATCGCCATTGATGGTAATTTTCCCTGCTGTAGGAACTTGAAGAAGGTTGATAACCCTAACTAAGGTTGATTTCCCCGCACCTGAGTAACCAACAATCCCATAAATATCACCCTTATTGATACTTACCGAAACATCTTTAACTGCTTCGATAACACGTTTCTTCTGATGGAAAGTGATATCAATATGCTCTAAATTTATAATCGCATCAGTCATAACTTGCAATTAACTCCTCTATCATTTCTATATGTGTCTCATAGTCTGTCATCTTGACATTCTCATCGCTACCATGATCTCGACTATCAGGATTCCCTATCCCAAAAGCTGCAATAGGCACTTCTAGGGCTTCAAAGACTTGGTGCATAGGGCCAGTACCCGATGTCGTTGGCAAAATAGCTACCCCTTTAGGCGAAAAGCGCTCTGCTATGCTGATAACATTTTGAATAGCTGGTGCTGTCATGTCACTACGATAGCCTTTTTCACCCAAAGTGTAGGTTAATTGTACTTTATCATAACCATTTTTGGCAAGCTGTTTGTCAATCAAATCTAAAACTTTATGTGGATCCATACCTGGCACTAATCGAACTTCTAGCTTAGCTGAAGCCTCTGCAGGTATAATGGTTTTAACACCCTGACCCAGATAACCCGATGATAAGCCTTCAATCGTTAAAGCTGGCTCAAAGAACAGGCGTCTTTCTAAATCAGCTTGTGTTTTAGCTAATGTTGGCAAACTTAAATCATACAATGTTTTTAATGATGCCAAATCTAAATGCGCATGTTTTGCAACTAAGTCAAGTTCATGCTTTGTAGGCTCAATGATATCTTCATAAATACCATCTACTAAAATACGACCATCAGGAGCTCTAAGACTAGACAGAGCATTGATAAGATACCAAGTAGCACTGTCAAAAATAGCCCCAAATTTTGAATGACTATCAACTTTGGCGGAAACAACCGAAGCATCAAAGGTAACAATACCCTTAGTACCACCAGAAATCTCAATCTGTCCTTCTTTATTACGAATCCCTTGCTCCCAAACAAGAAGTTCTGCCCCTCTCAACTGATCAGCATAAATCTCCAAGTACTTTTCTAAGTCAACAGAAGCGGATTCTTCCGCCCCCTCCATCATAAATGTGATATGAACTGGCAGATCCTTATATTTTTGCAAATAGGATACCACTGCTGTCAAACGAGCTGTAATATGTCCCTTGTCATCATCGACGCCTCGTCCATACATATAGCTATCACGGAAGGTGAGTTGAAAGGGATCACTTTGCCAAATCTGATCTGCATCTGCTGGTTGTGTATCATAGTGATTGTAAAAAATGATGTGCTTGGCATCTGGACGAGAACTCTTAAACTGAGCCAAAATAAACGGTGCAACATAAGTCTCGTCCACAAGAACTTGAGCACCAGCTTTTTCAAAAACTTCCTTGAGGTAACTTGCTGTTTCCGTTAAGCCAATCTCTTGAGCAAAGATGGATTTACTGGCAATTAATCTCTCTAAAATCTTGAGGTAATCTTCCGTCAAGCTAGCTTTTTCATCGATTTGGTTGGTTTCTGCCATATTTCCATATTTCCCCCCTCTTTAATAAGTACTAATAACAAGAAAACAGGAGTGCTCGTCACACGCCTATTTTACTTGTTCATTAATAAATTATTGAAGACTTTTCTTAGTTCTCTGGAGCACCATCCCAAATGGCAATATCCGTACCTTTAGAAGCTTCTTTGATGATTTTTGCCACCTCATCAGTCTGATACACTTTAATCAAAACTTTGATAGCATCAGCTTTTGCTGATGTGTCCCAGCCTTTTTGGGCAGCAATAACATTAATCCATTGTTTTGAACTATCATTTTTCTCTTCAGTAAAGATTGAAGTGTCATAATCAACGCCAGCATCAATAGCATAGTTATTATTGATAACAGCTGCATCAACTGATGTTAGAGTTGACGCGGCTTGATCCGCAGCGATTTCTTTAATCACTAAATCTTTTGGATTTGACGTAATATCTGAAAGTGTCGCTACTTCTTCACCAGAAGTTGACAACTCAATCAAACCTGCTGACTGGAGAACATATAAGGCACGACTCTCATTTGTGGCATCATTTGGCACAGAAATAGTCGCTCCATTTGGAATGTCAGAAACATCTGTGTACTTAGCTTCTTTACCATCTAAGCCAGAGAAAAGATGGATTGGACTTAATAAAGTATCCGCCGCCGCTACTAAATCCGCATCATTTTTAGCATTCCAGTCATTTAAGAAATTATAATGTTGGAAAGCATTGACGTCGATTTCTCCATTTTTAAGAGCTTTATTAGGTTGTGTGTAATCAGTGAATTCTGTAAATTCAAGGTCAATACCTTCTTCTTCTGCTAACTCTTCTACGCGATCCCAGATTGGCTCAGTTGCATCTGTCTTAGTCATAATACCAACACGAACTTCATTGGCATCATCTGCTGAATCATTTCCAGAGCAAGCAGCCAAAACCAGTGTTGACGCTAATGTAATACCTGTTAATCCTAAAAACTTTTTAATTCCCATGTTTATTTTACCTCTTTGTTGTTTATGCTATTTATTATGTCACATACAGTTATAAAAAACAAGTTGTTAAAAGTTAGGTTTAGTTATAGTTTTAGTTTATAACAAAAACCGACATATTGGCCGGTCTTGATATTTATTATTTCCAAAAGTCGTCAAATACTGTGATTGGTAGATGACGTTTGTGCATGGTTTTATGCCACCAGTTTTCGATTTTTTCTTGGGCATCTGCTGAGACAGATTTACCTTCTAAATAGTCATCGATATCGTTATAGGTTACACCGAGTGCAACTTCGTCAGCGATACCTGGTTTATTTTCTTCCAAGTCCGCTGTGGGGATTTTTTCGTAGAGTGCCTTATCGGCACCTAACTCTGCCAAAAGCTGTTTTCCTTGACGTTTATTAAGTCTAAAGAGCGGTAAGATATCGGCACCACCATCACCAAACTTAGTGAAAAAGCCAGTAATATTTTCTGCAGCATGATCTGTTCCGATAACAGCACCACTGTACTGACCAGCAACTGCGTACTGAGTGATCATGCGTTGACGAGCCTTAATGTTACCCTTATTAAAATCAGACACTTCTACGCCTGCCTTGGCCAATTCTGATACTTGACCGTCTACTGCTTCCTTGATGTTAATCGCTAAAGTCACATCTGGTTTGATAAAATCAAGTGCTCTTTGGGCATCCGCTTCGTCAGCCTGCACCCCATAAGGAAGACGAATGGCGATGAATTGATAATCTTTACCAGTCTCATCACGTAATTCCTCAATGGCTAGTTGAGCAAGCCGTCCAGCTAAAGTAGAATCTTGACCACCTGAAATCCCTAAAACAAGCGTCTCTAAAAACGGATGTTTCAAAAGATAAGCCTTTAAGAAATCAACCGAACGACGGATTTCTTCTTTGGCATTGATTTCTGGTTTCACACCTAGTTCTTTAATAATAGTTTCTTGCAAACTCACTTATTTGTCTCCTTTAACTTGAGCAAATGCTGATTTACGAACACGATCAATAAGAGCCATCTTATTATCCCAAACATCTTTGGCTAGGTCTACTGGGTATTCTTGAGGGTTTAAAACGCGCTTGTACTCATCCCATAAATCATCCAGTTCTTTATGGGCATATTCTTTGATTTCTTCCAGACTTGGCAAGTCATAAACCAATTGACCACCTTTGAAAATATCGGTTAATAATGGGACAGCATCAAAGTTTTTGACTGTTTTTGAAATGTAAGTATAGACAGGATGGAACATATGGATTTCATCCATTTTTGACACGTCGACATCCGCAAAGGTGATGTAATCCCCCTCAGACTTACCTTTTTCACGGCTAGTAATCCGCCAAACCTGTTTCTTACCAGGTGTAGAGACTTTTTCGGCATTATTTGATAGCTTGATAGTATCAATCATCTCGCCATTGTCATCTTCGATAGAAACAATCTTATAAACCGCACCTAGGGCTGGTTGATCGTAAGCTGTAATTAATTTTGTTCCAACTCCCCAGACGTCAATCTTAGCCTTTTGCATCTTCAAGTTAAGGATGGTATTTTCATCCAAATCATTTGACGCATAGATCTTAGCATCTGTAAACCCTGCTTCGTCTAGTTGTTTACGCACTTCTTTTGAGAGATAAGCCATGTCTCCTGAATCCAGACGAACCCCTTGGAAATTGATCTTATCACCAAACTCTTTAGCAACCCTAATCGCTGCTGGAACACCGATTTTCAAGGTATCATAGGTATCTACCAAAAAAACACAGTTTTTGTGGGTTTCAGCATAAGCCTTAAAAGCCTTGTAATCATCACCATAAGCTTGTACCATGGCATGAGCGTGGGTCCCCGATACTGGAATGCCAAAAATCTTCCCAGCTCGAACGTTTGAAGTCGCATCCGCTCCACCGATAACAGCTGCACGAGTACCCCAAATCGCTGCATCCATCTCTTGTGCCCGACGTGTTCCAAATTCAAGAAGTGGTTCGTCAGCAATAACAGTCTTGATACGAGCCGCTTTTGTCGCAATCAAAGTTTGGAAGTTGACAATGTTCAAAAGCGCTGTTTCAACAAGTTGACATTGTGCCAAGGGACCTTCGACTTGAACTAAAGGTTCATTAGCAAAAACCAAATCTCCCTCACGGGCTGATTTTACTGATAATTCTAGCTTAAACTCTTGTAAATAAGTTAAAAAGTCTTCTGGGTAGCCTTCCTCACGCAAGTAAGCAATATCTGTCTTTGTGAAACGTAATTGCTTTAAGTATGATACGATACGTTCTAGACCAGCGAACACTGCAAAACCATTTTCAAAAGGTAACTTACGAAAGTAAAGTTCAAAAATAGCATGTTTGTTATGAATGCCCTGCTTGAAATAAACGTGCATCATATTGATTTGATAAAGATCTGTATGTAGTGTTAAACTATCGTCTGTATAATTCATTTTTTTATATCCTTCGTTCTTGACCAAAGTAGCGAACCTCATTTCAAAAAGTCAGTACTTCTAATCTTGTTGACTATTATAGCACAAGCGCTAGTTTTAGGGAATCATCCACCCTTTCATTGTGAATAAAACAACAAGTTTTCTCCTCGTCAGATATTTCTCCTTCCGAGCAAAAAAACAAAGGAAACTTTTTGGCTATAAAAAAGAAAAGGTTACTGTTGAATAGCACCATCATAAGACTCGAAGAAAATCAAAATCTGACTAGGAAAGTCACCTCAGATAAAACTAAAAGGTCAACAAGGTAAAGGTGACAAGGTCAAATTTTGATTTTCAATAAATATAAAAAGCCAGGACTTTTGTCCTGACTCCCTTAAGCTTCATGGTCTACAATATATTGATAAGCTTCTTGACCTGCAATAGCACCATCTCCAACAGCTGTTGTGATTTGACGCAAATGCTTCTGACGAATGTCCCCGACAGCAAAGATGCCAGGAATATTGGTTCTCATATGATCATCAGTTACTACCCAACCATCTTGATCTGTAATACCTAAATCTCGGAAGAAATCAGATACCGGATCGAGACCAACATAGACAAAGACACCACCAAATTCATGATTGGTAACCTTATTTGTTTTAACGTTTTTGATGTCTACGTTTGTGACTTTCATATCGTTACCTTTGATTTCTTCAACGACTGAGTCCCAGATGAAGGAAACTTTGTCATTGGCGAAGGCACGGTCCTGTAAAATCTTCTGAGCCCGTAATTCATCACGACGATGAACAATCGTCACAGAATTTGCAAATCGTGTTAAAAATAGACCTTCTTCGATGGCTGAATCACCACCGCCGACAACAAGCAAATCTTGATTTCTAAAGAAAGCACCATCACAAACCGCACAGTAAGAGACACCTCGACTGTTGTATTCATTTTCTCCAGCTACCCCAATGTGGCGGTGCTTAGCTCCTGTTGCAATGATGACTGTCTTGGTTTCATAAACTTCATCGTCAGTGCGAACGATCTTATAATCACCCTTGTCTTCGATACCCGTTACGATCCCATAAAGGTTTTCGACACCAAACTTTTCAAGCGGTTCAAACATCTTCATTGACAGTTCTGGACCACTGATAAGCTCAAATCCTGGATAATTTTCGACATCAGCAGTGTTATTCATCTGTCCACCTGGAGCTCCTTGTTCCAAGGTTGCCACCTTCAGATTTGAACGAGCCGCATAAAGTGCTGCAGTCATTCCTGCAGGACCTGCTCCAATCACAATTGTATCGTACATGCTTTCTCCTTTTTCATCTACATATGTAGCTAAATTTTAGCAATTCTTTTTTTAATTAGCAAGCTTTAAGACTTAATCACAAGTAGTAAAGCCATAAAAGCGAATGAAAAAATAGGAGTAGTTAAAATACAAATCATTAAACCATCATAAAGAACTTCCTGTTTTTCTCTCGCGGTTTTATCCACTTTTTTATAGGCTCTATTCACCATATAAGCCAAACCAGTGATAAATACAAATATAGCTGCTAGTAAGAGTCCTTGTAAATAAAATGAAACTAAAGTGTGTAACATACGCCTACCTTCTTTGCTTAAGTCCATCAATGGCTCAATCATTAATATAGTCAAATGAATTACCTTTTAGCCAATGAACTGAGACGCAGACAGAACTGGAGTACGGCAAATTGAAAGTGACGATGTATCAAAGTTAATTCAAAAGACTATAACAATGTTAAAACAAACTCAGCCAGACTACCTAGCTGAGTTTTTCTCCATTATATCAAAGATATGATTTTTTGTAACTAGCGAAGAATTCTTTGGTCCGTTCTTCCTTAGGATGATTAATCAACTGATCAGGTGTTCCCTGTTCCAAAATCTTCCCTTTTTCAAGAAATAGAATTTTATCAGCCACTTGAGCAACAAAATTCATGTCATGACTAACTAATACCATGGTTTGACCAGCCTTAGCAGCATCTGCAATCGATTTTTCAACCTCACCTACAAGCTCGGGATCTAATGCTGATGTTGGCTCGTCAAGTAAGAGAACATCTGGTTTCATAGCTAAGGCACGCGCTAAGGCTACACGTTGCTTTTGTCCTCCTGACAAGTGACGAGGGTAATGGTTTTCTCTATCTGACAAACCAACCTTAGCCAATTCTTCTTTTGCTATTTTAGTTGCCTCTGCGTCTGACAACTGTTTAACCACTTTCAAACCTTCTTTAACATTTCCAAGTGCCGTACGGCGCTCAAACAGATTAAACTGTTGAAATACCATAGCTAGCTTACGGCGAAGTGTTAAGATTTCCTCGGTAGAAATGGTTTTAAAATCAACTTTGAAGCCATCAATATCAATGCTTCCAGAATCAGCTTCTTCAAGGTAATTAAGACTACGTAAAAAGGTTGATTTACCAGCACCTGAAGCCCCGACAAGAGCGACAACTTCTCCTTTTTGGATATCTAAATCTAAACCATCAAGAACTTTTTGCCCTGAGAATTCTTTGGTTAAATGACGAATTGAAATCATTAGCGACCTCCTACTTCAAGTGATTCTTGTACTGCTTCTGGCGGCGAGATAGCCATACGCTTCTCAATGAAGAGTCCTAGATTTTCAATCAAGAAACTAATGCCCCAATAAATGAGAGAGACAGAAATGAACCGCTCAAAGTAGCGGTAATCACTACCACCAAGAATTTGTGCCTGCGCATACATTTCAACAATCCCTGCATTAAAGGCAAGAGAGGTTCCTTTGGTCAAACCAATTAAACTATTAATCAATGTTGGTGTCGCAACTACAGCAGCGTTGGGAATAATGACACGACTATAAATTTGTTTATTGGTCATCCCCAAACTCTTGGCAGCTTCTACTTCACCAGAATTCACGGATTGGATAGCTGCTCGAATGGTTTCACTAGCATAAGCCGCCTCATTAAAAGCAAAGGCTGTGATAGCAAATACAGATGCTGGAATAGCATTGATATTCATATCTAAGCCAGTTCTTTGATTAATCGCTTTGAGTAAAAGCGGAATACCATAATAACTAAGCATCAACTGAACCAAGATCGGTGTTCCACGCAGGAAACTAACAAAAAATGCTTGGATAGGATAAATCACCTTAACACGATTAATTTTAATAACCGCAAATAAAAGAGCTAGGATTAGCCCAGCTACAGCCCCTGCCAAAGTTAGCCCAATCGTTAATGGAAGACGCTCTAAAATGGATGGGATGGCATCAAAAACTGCCCTCCATGAAAACAGTTTGCCAGCTGGTAATTTTTCAACAAGGCTTTCATACCAACCTACTGCTAAATATAATGGTCTCATAATTATGTCCTTTAATCGATAATCTTCTTATCTGTCCATTCTATCACTGACTACCTAGCCTGTAAAATAGGAGGTCTTAAAAAGGTGATAAGATTTACCTATCACCTCTTATCCTTTTCCTATCTCCAGCTTTATCAATTATTCTTTACCTGTTGTACTGTAATCACCACCAAAGTACTTCTGACTGAGTTTACTTAAAGTACCATTTCTTTGTAACACTTTGATCCGTTTATTGACGAATTTTTGAAGTGCTGCCCCTTCTTTATCTTTTGGAAATAGTAGAAATTCTAAGCCGTCTTTATCTGTTCCTAACTTATCTTCGACGTTCCTTATTTTCGAAGATAATGCCTGATCTTTAATCACTGTCTTCAAAGAAATAGCCTCGTACATTAAAAAGTCAATGTTGCCTTTTTTTATATTTTGTAAGCGTTACGGTAAGGTGACACTATTAGCGACATAGCGAATAGCGATAGGCTTCTTATCACTGTGCTTCTTATTCCCATTTTCTAAAATCTGTACATAATTTGATCCAGCATATACTTCAACTGATTTTCCTGAAGCAGCATCTAAAGAATCGAAAGTCTTACCACCTTTAGTGGCAATTGTATAATTTGATTTAGAAATCGGATCAGAAAAAAGATATTTTTCAGCTCTTTCTTCGTTGCAGTTAAAGTTATTAGCCGCCATCTGATAGCGCCCTGCATCCAATCCTGTTAAAATTGATGAAAAAGGGATGGTTTTAAAGGTGACATCATATTTTTTTAGAGCCCTTGAAAATAGCCTTAACAATTTCGATATCATAGCCTTTAAACTTTCCATTGTCTCTGTAAGTAAAGGGTTTGGTATCAGAATCAGTAGGGACGGTTACAAGAGTTGGTTTGTCAGCATAAGCCTTCGTAGAAAATAACAAAGCACCTAAACTAACCATTA
>NZ_JBLOJT010000059.1:0-10689 GCF_047785745.1 Streptococcus pluranimalium
GATTCTCTCTAGATGTTAATTATAAGTCACCCACTACAGTTGACGAAGAGCCAATAATTAATTGTCCAACTTTTTTGGAGTAGTACATTCCAAAGCTTTTTTACTGCTAACATTCTCTGAGTGGCTTAATCTGTTTTCCATTAGCATCAAAGTTGCTATCGTCTAACCAAGCTTCTAATCGGCTTTTTTCCCCGACCATTCTTTATCAATAATTGAGTACCAATTGGTATCTCTCTCTGTTGCGATTTTTATAGATAACTGCTTATCTAAAAGTCCCTTTGTAGATAAAACCGAGTCGTTCCGTTGCTCTCCTAGAAGCTTCATTTAAAGAGTCACACTTCCACTCATACCTTCGATAAGGAACTATAAACAGCGAAAAAATCATCAAAATGACTTACGTTTACTTTTTCGATCTTGACTGTCTGACCTGATAGCACTTCAAGGTCCGGAAATTTCCCTGAAGAAATAATATCCAATAAATCACCAACTAACTGTCCAAAATGATTTGTTTTTATATACTACCTCACTAATTGCTAATCCATCGCCTTTAATTCCAAAACCATATCGCGAATCTGTGCCGCCAATTCGAAGTCAAGTAATTCTGCTGCTTCCTGCATTTGTTTTTGCAATTTCTTGATGGCTTCTTGACGTTCTGACTTGTTCATAGCCATATAGTCAACCGTTTGTTCAGCAACTTCCGTATCAGAAGCTTTAGAAATAGCAATCAAATCACGAATATCTTTCTTAATGGTCTGTGGAACGATACCGTGTTCCTGATTATAGCGCATCTGAATCTCACGACGACGAGCCGTTTCATCCATGGCACGCTGCATGGATTCAGTAATCTTATCCGCATACATGATAACATGCCCTTCCGAGTTACGGGCAGCGCGACCAATAGTCTGAATAAGACCACGTTCGTTTCGAAGGAATCCTTCCTTGTCCGCATCCAAAATCGCAACCAAGCTAACTTCTGGCACATCAATTCCCTCACGAAGCAGGTTAATTCCGATAAGGACATCGAAGACACCTAGACGAAGGTCACGGATAATCTCCGTACGTTCAAGTGTTTTAATATCCGAGTGCATGTATTTGACTTTGACACCCATTTCCTTGAGATAGTCGGTCAAATCCTCCGCCATCTTTTTGGTTAAAGTAGTGATAAAGGTACGCTCCCCTTTTTCAGCACGGATAGTGATTTCTTCTAAGAGGTCATCCATTTGTCCCATGGTTGGACGAACTTCTACCTCTGGATCCAGAAGACCTGTCGGACGAATAATTTGCTCAATCACTGTATCAGTCTGTTCGTTTTCATAATCACCAGGTGTCGCTGACACATAGACAATCTGATGGACATGGCTTTCAAATTCTTCACGGCGAAGAGGACGGTTATCAAGTGCCGACGGTAAACGGAAACCATAGTCAACCAACATCTGTTTACGAGACCGGTCACCATTATACATACCCTTAATTTGTCCCATGGTCATATGACTCTCATCAATCATAATCATGAAATCTTCTGGGAAGAAATCAAGTAAGGTATAAGGTGGCTCCCCCTCACTACGACCATCCATATGACGGGAATAGTTTTCGACCCCGTTGGTATAACCCATTTCACGCAACATTTCGATATCGTATTCTGTTCTTTGTTTAAGACGTTGGGCTTCTAGCAATTTTCCTTCTGATTCGAAGACCTTGAGTTGCTCTTCTAATTCCGCTTGGATTTTAGCAATAGACTGCTCCATGTGTTCATCGTTAGTCACAAAGTGGGTTGCTGGAAAGAGCACCAAGTGTTCGACATCACCCAAGTTTTTTCCTGTAAGACTTTCAATTTCACGAATCCGGTCGATTTCATCGCCGAAAAATTCAACACGGAAAGCATGTTCATCCCGAGAAGCTGGGAAAATTTCCACAACATCGCCACGCACACGAAAACGCCCACGTTGGAAGTCTATATCATTGCGCTCAAACTGAATATCAACCAATTGATTAAGGAGTTGGTCCCTTGAGATTTCCTGACCTGGACGTAAAGAAACGGCTGAATTAGCATATTCTTTAGGTGATCCCAAACCATAGATACAAGAAACGGATGCCACAACTATTACATCATTGCGTTCCAAAAGCGCTGACGTTGCTGAGTGTCTTAATTTATCAATCTCATCATTAACCGACGAATCCTTCTCAATATAGGTATCTGATGACGGCACATAAGCTTCCGGCTGATAATAATCATAGTAAGAAACAAAGTACTCAACCGCATTGTCTGGGAAGAATTCTTTGAACTCACCGTAGAGCTGACCTGCCAACGTTTTATTATGAGCAATCACAAGAGTTGGCTTATTAACCTTGCTAATGACTTGACTCATGGTATAGGTTTTACCAGTACCTGTCGCTCCTAGGAGAATTTGTGATTTTTCTCCCCCTTCAATATTATCAACCAGCTGTTCAATAGCCTGAGGTTGATCTCCTGAAGGTTGGTATTTAGATACTAATTTGAAAGTATTATGTTCTTGTCTATCTATCATGCCTCTATTTTATCATAGTATTTTACTATAGATAGAAAAAAAGATAGAAAAAAATTTACACAGGAAAATGACGTATCGACAATCATCTCACATGGGAAGGTACTGTCAATAATTTTGTGTAAACACCTAGTCGAGTTTCTAAATGTTAATCAAATAGACTATCGAGGGTATCAGAACACGCTCCAAAACCGTTATGAACACGGTGTCCAAACTTGAAATTATAGTCTTCAAAAATAGTTACCAAACGTCGCTCAAGTGATTCTTCATTTGGAAATACTACTTTCTTTTTACACTGTCTCTTAATTTCTTTATTCAGTGATTCAATCAAGTTAGTCGAGTATAGGCTTGGCCAAATACAGTATGGGAGCTGGTAAAAGGTGAATAAATTCTCTGTCTTTTCAAGCGACTCCATCACCTTCTTATAACAAAATTTCCACTCATCCATAAACTGTCTCAATAACTTTCTTGCTTCCTCAAAGCTAGTTGCTCGGTAAACCTGTTTAAACTGCTCAATAATAGAAGCTCTGTCTACACGTTTGACTTTACTCGACATATTGCGAGCAATATGAACTAAGCAACGTTGCTGTTTTGCTAAAGGATAAACTTGTTGGATGACTTGCTCCAAGCCATTGAATCCATCAGTGACAACTAGCGACACTTGCTGGACTCCTTGCCTTTGAAGTCGATTGAGAAGGTCACTCCGAGAAGTATTATTCTCATTTGGTGCCATCTCATATCCTAAAACGGATTTATAGCCCTCAGGAGTAATCCCAAGAGCAATATGAACGTATTCTTTACTAACCGTTCCTCGGCGCAAAGGTAAGTATGTCCCGTCAAGATAAAGCACGGAATAGTTTTCCTTAAGTGTGCGCTCGTGAAAAGCAGTGACGTTCTCTTGCGTTACTGTTGTGATATTTGACACAGTCGTCGGACTATAGTGATGACCATACATTCGTTCGATAATCTCGCTGATGTCACGAGTTGTTACACCAGTTTGGTAGCGTTTGATAACCATTTCTTCTAGATGGTCATCATGTCTAGTATAGGACGGCAAGATAGCTGGCGAAAACTCACCATTTCGATCTCTTGGTATTGCTAAACTCACAGCTCCATATTTGGTTTCAAATTGACGAGAATAGGTGCCATTGCGGCTATTACCTGTGTTATAACCACTTTTCTCATAGGGTTCATATCAGAGAAAAGCTGATAATTCAGCTTGCAAGAGCTCATTCATGGCTGTCTCTAGAGATTGACGAAAGAAGTCATCGATATCTTGCTTTGGGGCTAGGAAGTTTAGTAATTCTGTGGTAAACTGGGGCATGGGAATAAATCTCTTTCTAGTGAAGTGTCGCAACTCTACTATACAGGATTTATTCCTTTTTGTGTTTACACAAGATATTTTACATTACCAAGACTAGAAGCCAAGTGGAGCATTTTTGATAGAAATCAAATCGATTTATTAATAGTTTTTTCATTTTATAGTTTCCTCCTAGTTTTTTATAATTTTCTTATTATATTGGGCACCTCTAAAAACTCCCTAACTTTCCCAAAAATAAGATAATAGAATCAAGAGTAATGAGGAAAGCTGTCATGCATGTATTCACAGACGATGAAAAAATCTTGTCAAAACTATCAGAGAAAGGTAATCCCTTAGAACGTTTGGATGCCATTATGGATTTGAACATATTCCTTTGTTGTCAGAGTTATTCAGTCGTAAAGATAAAGTCATCAGTCGTGGCGGTCGTCCTCACCTAGACTATCTCATGATGTTCAAAGTGCTCTTGCTTCAACGTCTTCATAACCTATCTGACGATGCCATGGAATACCAACTGCTGGATCGTCTATCTTTTCGTCGGTTTGTTGGTTGTCATGAAGACACTGTTCCAGATGCGAAAACTATCTGGCTCTATCGTGAGAAATTAACCAAGTCAGGTCGTGAAAAGGCGTTGTTCGATTTGTTCTATGCCCATCTCACAGATGAAGGGTTGATTGCCCATTCAGGTCAGATTGTGGAGGCTTCCTTTGTCGAATGCCCTAAACAACGCCATTCACGTGAGGACAATCAGAACATCAAGGAAGGCGAAAAGGTAGACGGTTGGAACAAGACTAAACGGAGCCAAAAAGACGTAGATGCGACTGGGATACGCAAAGGTGATGTCCGCTATTTTGGCTATAAAAACCATATTGGTGTCGATAGAAAATCAAAACTTATCAAAACTTATGAGGTCACAACAGCTAGTGTAGACGACTCCAATGTCCTAGCTGCTCTTTGTGATGCCAATGAAGCGGTTTTTGATGACAGTGCTTATGTTGGACAATCAGTACCAGGAGGTTGTCGCCACCACACGGTTCGTCGTGCTTTTAGAAATAAACCGTTGACTGAGACTGATACGGTCATTAATCGTCATATTGCCAAAGTCCGTTGTCGCGTTGAGCATGTTTTTGGCTTCATTGAAACGAGCATGAAGGGTAGGAGCTGTCGAGCACTTGGGAAGGCACGAGCTAAAACCAATGTGACCTTAACCAACCTGCTCTACACTATCTGTCGTTTTGAGCAAATCAAACGACTGGGATTGCCATCATGGGCTTAGTGCGCCCAAAAATAGGAAAATAAGCCAGAAGTAAGCTTCGAAAGCGAAGCTTACTGGAAATGATGCTTATAAATAGGGCTTACTTAATAACTACTTGAAGTTTTTAGAGGTGCCCTATTATAATTTCTCTTTAATTGCATTGTTCAACTGTTTTATGAGTTTAGTTGTAATTTTTAATAGTTATCTCCTAATATGCTAGCTAATAATTGCCTAAACCGCTCATCAAGAAAGATCCTTTAATCTCTTTGACGATAGAGAACCAGAGGATAAAAAGAATATATATGATCACTGTTGCTGAATTGAACTAACTTAATAGTGTCCATTTTTAAGTAAACAATCGATATGTTAGGTTTTATGACACAGACTTATCAAAATATTGCTCTTTTCCATTTTTTTTGCTATAATGAGCTATAATTTTTTTATATAAGGAGATGAACATGAAGACGAAATTTAAAGCATTTCTGTTAACGCTTGTTTCTGTTTTCTTTGTGTTCGGTGCTCGTGTTGCTGCAGATACAATTGATATTGTATCTGATACTGCTTATGCACCTTTTGAATTCAAAGATTCTGACCAAACTTACAAAGGAATTGATGTTGATATTATCACCGAAGTTGCCAAACGTAAGAATTGGGATATTAATATGACCTTCCCTGGCTTTGATGCCGCAGTAAATGCTGTACAAGCTGGCCAAGCTGATGCCTTGATGGCTGGTACAACAGTTACTGAACCACGACAAAAAGTCTTTACTTTCTCTGATACTTACTATGATACTGCTGTTGTTCTTTATACTAAAAAGGGTAACGACGTTACAAAATACAGTCAGTTAAAAGGTAAAACTGTTGGTGTCAAAAACGGTACTGCTGCTCAAACTTTCTTAGATAAAATCAAGAAAAAATATAACTTCAAAGTTAAAACTTTCGATACTGGTGACCTTATGAATAACAGCCTTGATTCAGGCTCTATTGTTGCAGCTATGGATGATGAACCTGTTGTTCAATTTGCAATTAAACAAGGTAAAAATTACGCTATCAATATGGATGGCGAAAAAGTCGGAAGTTTTGCCTTTGCTGTCAAAAAGGGCAGTCAGTATGAGTACCTCATCAAAGATTTCAACGAAGCTTTTGCTGACATGAAAAAAGATGGTACCTACGATGAAATCATGACAAAATGGCTCGGTAAAGAAGCAACAATTGCTAAACTAGAATCAACTGGTGATGCTAATGCTAAAGCACAACCACAAAAAGAGCAATATGTCATCGCTTCTGACACATCTTTTGCACCATTTGAATACCAAGATGATTCTGGCAAATATACTGGTTTTGATATGGACTTGATCAAGGCAATTGCTAAACAACAAGGCTTCAAAATCAAAATCAACAATGTCGGCTTCGATGCTGCACTTAATGCTGTTCAGTCTAGTCAAGCTGATGGTGCTATTGCAGGTATGACGATTACCGACGAACGTAAAGGAACTTTTGATTTCTCTGATCCTTACTACACAACTAATATTATCCTTGCTATAAAAAAAGACACTGATATTTCTTCCTATAAAGACTTAAAAGGGAAGACAGTCGGCGCTAAAAATGGTACTTCTTCTTATGATTTCCTTGCTAGTCAGAAAGATAAATATGGCTACAGATTAAAAGCCTTTGATGAAGCGTCTACGATGTACGACAGCTTAAACTCAGGGTCTATTGATGCGCTCATGGATGATGAACCTGTTTTGGCTTACGCCATCCAGCAAGGACGTCAATTTGAAACCCCAATCAAGGGAGAGCCTTCTGGTCAAGTTGGATTTGCTGTAAAAAAAGGAACAAATCCTGAACTTATCGAAATGTTCAACAATGGTATGGCTGCCCTCAAAGAAGATGGTACCTACGATAAACTCGTCAAAAAATACCTCGCTACTTCAACCACTTCTACTAATAAAGAAGAAAAATCTGTTGATGAAACTACCATCATTGGCCTCATCAAAAACAACTACAATCAGTTACTTTCTGGTCTTGGTACAACGCTTAGCCTGACACTTATTTCATTTGCTATCGCTATGATTATCGGTATTATCTTTGGTATGATGGCTGTAGCTCCGAACAAGGTACTCCGTGTCATCTCATCTGTCTTCGTAGATGTAGTACGCGGTATCCCATTGATGATTGTAGCAGCCTTCATCTTCTGGGGAATTCCTAACTTGATTCAAAGTATTACAGGTAAACAATCACCAATCAATGACTTTGTCGCAGCAACTATTGCTCTCTCTTTAAATGGCGGAGCTTACATTGCAGAAATTGTTCGTGGTGGTATTGAAGCTGTTCCTGGTGGGCAAATGGAAGCTAGCCGAAGCCTTGGTATTCCTTATAAAACTACTATGCGTAAGATTGTTTTACCTCAAGCTGTCAAATTAATGCTTCCAAACTTCATCAATCAGTTTGTTATTTCATTAAAAGATACAACTATCGTTTCAGCTATTGGCTTGGTTGAACTCTTCCAAACTGGTAAGATTATCATTGCTCGTAACTACCAATCATTCCGTATGTATGCAATCCTTGCAATCATTTACCTAGTCATCATTACTCTATTGACTAAGTTAGCAAAACGTCTAGAAAAGAGGCTTAAATAATGGCAGAATTAAAAATTGATGTCCTAGATTTGCACAAATCCTATGGCGATAACGAAGTCCTAAAAGGGATTGATGCTCAATTTTATGAAGGTGATGTCGTTTGTATCATCGGGCCTTCTGGTTCAGGGAAATCAACTTTCCTTCGGACCTTAAACCTACTAGAAACAATCACAAGTGGTAAGGTTATCGTTGATGGTTTTGAATTATCCGATCCAAAAACTAACATCGACAGAGCTCGTGAAAATATCGGGATGGTTTTCCAACACTTCAATTTATTCCCACACATGACAGTTCTTGAAAATATCATGTTTGCACCTATCGAACTTGGTAAATTAGGGAAAGCTGAAGCTGAAAAACAAGGTATGGAACTCCTTGAAAAAGTAGGCTTAGCTGAAAAACGTGACGCTCTCCCAGAAAGTTTATCTGGTGGTCAGAAACAACGTGTTGCCATTGCTCGTTCATTAGCAATGAACCCTGATATTATGCTTTTTGATGAACCAACATCTGCTCTTGACCCTGAAATGGTTGGAGATGTTCTAAATGTTATGAAAGATCTAGCCGAGCAAGGCATGACCATGTTGATTGTTACCCATGAGATGGGATTTGCTCGTCAAGTTGCAAACCGTGTTATCTTTACCGATGGTGGCCAATTCATCGAAGATGGTACACCAGAGCAAATCTTTGACAATCCTCAACACCCTCGACTTAAAGATTTCCTTGATAAGGTACTTAGTCACTAATTTTCAATAATAATCAAAAATCATTCAGGTCTATGACTTGAATATTTTTTTGATTGTCTTTAAAAATAGCTCTGTTTCTTCCCTGCTTTTGAGTTGGTACCATGTTTTTTCGGGATAAAGTTTCATAAAGTTTACTATTTTAGGTCGGCTGTGCTCAGAAAATCCTTTTATAAAATCAACAAATTCTTGGTCTAGAGATTCTTCAATCCAAGGCATATCCGGTCTGACTTTACAATCCGATTTTTAACCCCTTCTAAACAAATGTCCAAAGGATAATCCAAGAAAACAATCGTGTCGCAAGCTTTAATACGCAGATCTAAAGTACTACCATAATTGCCATCAGTAATCCAATTATCTTGACTAAGGACCTGCATTTGGCGCTCTATAAATACCTCTGTTGCCACCGTGGTCTTATCTACCTGCCAATTCATCATATCCAAGTGATACAAGGGTAGTTTAGTTAGTCTTGCGAGTCGTCGTGCCAGGGTAGATTTCCCTGAACTAGGACATCCAATAATAATAATTTTTGCCATAAGTCTATCACAACAGAAATGATAGCGGTTTCAAAATGTGTTAGTATCAGTTTAATAATATTTGGAGATAAGGAACACATGATTCACTAAAAAACAAAATATGATAACTTTATCAAGTTTCGTTTTTTAGTGTGCTCTTTTATTCCTGTCTTTTATATTTGCAGGTCTCTTTGCATACCAAAACTCTCTACTTGATAAAGTAGGGAGTTTTTAACATGTTCAAGGATGTATTTATGTTATACATTCAAAATTTAACACTGACTCACCAAAAAGATCTACAAGATTTAGTTAAAGACCTAAATGTAGTTGTCAATAGTGGTGATAAATTAGCTATTATCGGAGAGGAATGAACAGGAAAATCAACCCTTATCAAAGCTATTATTGATGTTGAATCAATTTCAAATTATCTAGATAGTCAAGGAAAGATTATCAATCACTTTCACAATATAGCTTACTTACCACAGAGCCTTTCAAGAAATCAGCTAGAGCAGCTAGTGACGGATTTTATCTATCAAGATATTGACTATAGTCTTTTCGATCTTTCTTTATTTTACAAATTAACTGATCATTTCCATATGGATATCGAAAGATTCGAAACTAACCATCAAACCATGAATAGTTTATCTGGTGGTGAAAAAATAAAAATACAGCTACTAAAACTCTTAGCACAGGATCCAGATTTATTAATTTTAGATGAACCATCTAGTGATTTAGACTTGGACGGTTTGAGTTGGTTAGAATCGTTTATTGATCAATCTGATCAAACACTTATTTTTATTTCACATGACGAAACCTTTCTTGAAAATATCCCTACTGCCATTCTCCATCTCGAATTGCCACGAAAAACGCACGACACCACGCGCCAACTATTTTCGTGGCATCTATCAGGATTATAAGCAAAATCGCAGAGAGATTTATGATCGTCAGCTACAACTCGCCAATAAAGATCGAAAAGAATACCAACACCGCATGGCTCGAAGTCACCGCCTCCACCAAAGCGTTGAGTATCAACTTCGAAATACCAAAAGCGATCCGGCTGGACGCCTATTAGCCAAAAAACTTAAAAATGTTCTTTCCCAAGAAAAACGCTATGAAAGAGAGGCTAAACATTTCACTGAAATCCCACAAGATATGGATACGATTAACCTTTTCTTTTCAGAAATCACACCCCTTCCTTCCAATAAGATCCTGCTTCACTGGGAAAGTAAACAACTAGAAACTGGACAAACTGTTGATTTACTGATACGTGGACAAGATAAACTAGTCATTACGGGGCAAAATGGTATCGGTAAAACACGATTACTCAAACAAATCTTAGCAGAAATGAGAGAAAAAGAAGGTTTATCTGTTGGCTATATGCCACAACATTATGAAGATCCAATGCCTCCAAATCTTTCCACATTTGAGTTTTTAATAGAGGTAAGTAAAGAAGAAACAGTAAAAACACTTCTAGCAAGTCTACGGTTTACCTCCGATGAAATACGTCATTCTTTAGCAGTACTATCTGGTGGGCAAAAAGCTAAACTATTCTTTGCTAAAATGATCTTAGCCAATAATAGTGTGATTATTTTAGATGAACCCACTCGACACTTCTCACCGACTAGTCAGCCTATTATTCGAGAAATGTTAAAAAACTATCTAGGAGCCATTATTAGTATTTCTCACGACAGATACTATATTAA
>NZ_JBLOJT010000006.1:0-48723 GCF_047785745.1 Streptococcus pluranimalium
GTAGCTGACATCAACCCACTACAGTTGACAAAGAGCCGCTTTTCTTTAAGAAGTTTAACTATTACTCAGTTTTCATTCTTATTCTTCTGCCATTTTTTCTTTAATTTCATCGTATGATAGCGCATGTGCTTCTTTTTCATCATCTACCTCTTCAGGCATTTTCCCTGTTTCATAGATTGACTTAATTTGAGCAGCATCCAATGTTTCGTATTTGAGAAGCGCTTCTGCAATTAATTTATGGGTTTCACGATTTTCATTAATGATATCTGCTGCTTTATTACGAGCATCATTAAGGAGATCACGGACTTCATCATCAATCATCTGTGCCGTCTCTGGAGAGTATGATTTTTCTGGGGATAATTGTCCAGCCATCATTGAATGGCTACCTTCATATTGAACAGGACCAAGTTTATCACTCATACCATATTCAGTTACCATAGCACGAGCCATTTGACTAGCTTGTTCAAAGTCATTAGATGCACCAGTCGTTTGAACGTTGAAGATAATTTCTTCAGCAACACGTCCACCCATGAGTCCCGCTAATTGCTCTTTCATATCATCTTTAGAAAGGAGCATCTGATCTTCTTTAGGAAGGGCAATCATGTAACCACCTGCACGTCCACGAGGTACAATAGTAACCTTATGAACCACACGAGCATTTGAGAGTACCAAACCAACAATAGTATGACCAGCTTCATGGAAAGCTACCAACTCACGATCACGTTGTGATACTGACTTATCTTTCTTAGAAGGTCCTGCAATAACACGATCTTCAGCTTCATCAATATCTGAAGCATCAATAACCTTTTTATCGCGACGAGCAGCAACAAGAGCAGCTTCATTAAGGACATTTTCGAGGTCTGCACCGACAAAACCAGGTGTTTGTTGAGCAACAACTTTCAAATCAACATCATTTGCTAACGGTTTATTTTTAGCATGAACACGTAAAATTGCTTCACGTCCCTTAACATCAGGTTGTCCTACAAGAACCTTACGATCAAAACGTCCTGGACGTAATAGCGCTGGGTCAAGTACATCACTACGGTTTGTGGCAGCAATAACAATAATGCTTTCATTACCTTCAAAACCATCCATCTCAATCAACAATTGGTTAAGGGTTTGCTCACGCTCATCGTTTCCACCGCCCATTCCGGCACCGCGACGACGACCAACAGCATCAATTTCATCAATAAAAATGATTGCTCGTTCAGCTTTTTTAGCATCTTCAAACAATGAGCGAACACGGCTAGCACCAACACCAACAAACATTTCAACAAAATCAGATCCTGAAATGCTAAAGAAAGGTACGCCTGCTTCACCAGCAACAGCTTTAGCAAGAAGCGTTTTACCAGTACCTGGAGGACCCTCTAATAAGACACCTGCAGGGATACGTGCTCCAAGGGCTTTATATTTTCTAGGATTTTTCAAGAAATCAACAACTTCTACAAGTTCTTGTTTTTCTTCTTCTGCACCAGCAACGTCTGAAAATCGGACTTTAACGTTACCTTCACTTTGAGTTTTAGCTTTATTTTTACCGAAACTCATTGCTCCTCGGGCACCACCACCTTGATTCATCATCATGCTAAAGAAAGCAATCACAATAACCAAGGGTAAGAAACTCATAATAATAGAAATCCAAGTTCCACTAGAGCTCTCTTGTTTTACTTTGATATTAACGCCTGCATCATCTGCTGCCTTTTGAAGGGTATCCAAAGCAGAATCGCTGTACAAAATGGTGCTTGTAAAGTTTTTAACATCACGACTAGCATTACCTAAAAAGGATAAGTCTGTAGATGATTTTACTTCCTTGGCTTTTTTATATTGACCAGTTACTTCTAATACAGTTCCACTAGGTTGATAGGTAATTGTTTTGACATCACCTTTTTTTAATTGCTTAACTAAATTTGAGTAGCTAATACGTTGGGTTTGAGAATTACTTCCACTGAAATAATATTGAAAAGCTGTTACAACTGAAACAATAATAAATATATATAGTAGGGAATTCTTCACAAAACCGTTATTGTTTTTATTATTCATTAAACGGAGTGACTTTCTAACTTTTTAATTAGTGTAGATTTCTTCTTTAAGAACACCTACATATGGGAGATTGCGATAATTTTCATTGTAGTCTAAACCAAAGCCAACAATAAACTCATTTGGAATGTCGTAGCAAACGTAGTCGGCTTCAATCTCAACAATACGTCCTTCTGGTTTATCAAAAAGAGTAGCAATTTTAACAGAATTGGCTTTACGATACTTAAACATATCCCGTAAATAAAGAAGTGTACGACCTGTATCAATAATATCTTCTATAAAGATAACATCACGACCCTCAATATTGGTGTCCACATCTTTAAGGATTTTTACTTCACCACTAGATGTTGTTCCGCCATGATAACTAGAAACAACCATGAAATCAACTTCTACGTGGGCATCGATATGTTTGATGAGTTCTGCCATGAAAGGAACAGCACCCTTTAATACACCGACAAGCAAAGGATTTTTTCCTGCATAATCTTTCGTTAATTGCGCACCGAGTTCTTTTGACTTGGCTACAATTTCTTCTTCTGAATAAAGAACTTTTTTAATATCTTTTTCTAACATAATCGTTCACCATTCTACATTTTTGAATATACAATTTGCCTTTCATTATATCATGATAATAGGGATTACTCAAATATGTTTTTCCTTGGCATATCACTGCTACAATAGACTTATCTTGTTCAATAATAATTGTCTTTTGTCGATCTTTTTTATTTATTTTCTCATCAATGAAGAATCGTCTCAATTTTTTAGAAACATTTTTAACCAGAATCCTATCACCTGGTTTACGATGTCTTAGAATAACTGGATTTTTTGATGGTAATAAAATAGAGTCGGCATAGCCTTCTTGTTTTTCATCATAACAAAAAAAATAATCTTCTAAAGTTACCAATGAGCCATATTTTAACAAAACTTCTGACGGCTGACTATCAGTCTCTGGACTGATTTTAGAGATACTAAACCGCTCCTTACTTTTTTTAAAGTGATAATTATTTTTCAAGTGAAAATCGTAGCTCTTGTCATTCCTTAGATTAGACAATAGTTGCTTAAATTGCAATTGTCCAATTTGTAGATCAGGAAACTTAGCTAAGTATTCTTCTAATAAAAAATGTTGGACAGCCGGTGTTTGTTTCTGAAAAACGTTACAATTTTGCGTATCCATATCCTTTGTCAAATCTTGTAAAGCTTTCGTTAGCAGGTCTATTTCTTGACCATGCTTTAACAGCGCTTGCTTGATATTGGAATTTTCTTGCTTTAGTTGGGGTAGATAGTGATTCCTAATACGATTTCTCAAATAGTCATTTTGTTGATTACTATTATCTTCAAAATGAAAAATATTTGGAAAGTCTTTTTTAGAAAAGTTTAGTAGGGGTCTAATCAATTCTCCGTTAGCAAAGATTTGTTTTTCTTTTATACCTGATTGGTAACGAATCTTGCTTCCACGGAGGATTCGCATAAAAATCGTTTCTGCTTGATCATCTGCATGGTGAGCAGTCACCAATGCCGTGTAGTTATCTTTTTCCATGATTGTTTTAAAAAAAGAATACCGATAATCACGCGCTTTTTTCTCAGTAAACGTCCCCTTAAAATGACCTAAGTAAAAGGGAACATGGTGTTTTTTCGACCAAGCTTTTAAATAATTCTCTTCAATCTCGGATGCTTCTCGCTGATGATGATTGACATGAGCAATAGCAATAGCAATACCTAGTGTTTCACGTGAAACATATAAAAAATGCAGTAAATTCATTGAATCTACCCCACCTGAAACAGCTATGAGAACTTTTTGATGAGTGGTGAAAAATTGCTTTTCTTGAACGTGGTTTAAAAAGTCTGTTGATGTAATCATTTTAAAATCTCATAAATGTCGTCTGCAATCGCCGTTATATCATCATAATTTGCTTTATTGGTCATTATTGTTATGATAAATGGCGATTTTGTGTAGATAATGGCTGCATCGTGTTTGTAATCGTAGGCATCTCCAATTTTGTGAGAAACTTTATCTGAAATATTTTTTGAAATCCGCTTATCATCAAACTCCGTTTTCGATAAATAATTAAGAACAAAACCATTTTGACGATAGAGAGCTTCTAATATTTTATTGATTGTTTCTGGTGAAACATCACGTTTTTTCATATCCCAAGATGTTCCTGAAATAGCCATCATTTGGTTTTGAAAATCTGCTCCAAACTGATCTGTAACATAGTAAGCCAACATGTTGCTAGCAACATTATCCGATTGTTGAGCAACTTTCTTCATTAACTCATCAACAGTGTATTCTTTGTTGTCAGCTTTTTTAGGAAGGCTACCGCTACCACTTGGATCATAAGCTCCATAAAAGTCATTAACTTTCGAAGTATACTTAAACGTCGTTTCCTTGTTAATTTTGCCTTGATTGATTGCTTCTTGTGTGTAATACAGGATAGGTAGTTTGGCTAAGCTAGCCACATACATGGATTTATCGGCATTAATACCTGCCATCTGTCCTGTTTCCAATTGTTTAATACTAATACCATAGTCAGCTTTTTGATATTTTTGAGTCAAAAGTTCCTGAACTTTTTCCATTCTAGTATCTTGGATGGAAATCAGATGCCCTTCAACCCAACCATATTGATCCAATTGATAGTAAGTACCTTTATGAGTCGTGGCTACGGCAGTTACAATGACTTGTGTATAGTCCTTAGGTTTCTTAGTGACTTCTTTGGTCCCTTTAACAAAAGGGCTGTCATAAATCTTATCAATCTTTCGCGTCCAATAAGTAGCTGACATTGGCGTTTGGTCTAATACCACATCTTGGTAATAGTGTGTTTCGTCTGCTAACATGTAGGTTTGATCCGTTAAGTGGAACACAGGTAAACCAAATTGATTCACTTCAATAGACTGAATCTGTAAGGAATCATCTGGTGATAATGTTTTAGCAGGAATTTTTAAATCAGAATCCTTGTAAACTGGTATAGATGTTTTCAAGACTGGATTTTTAGGTATTTGCAGATTCGTTTTTGGTGAGGCTGCTGTCTGTGACAATTGATACCTTTGGGCATCAGTTAGCTGTAAATCAACCTCAGTACTAATAACCGGAAGTGTTTGAAAGAAAAAAGGAAGTAGCATAAAAAGGACTATTTTCTTCATTTAATCTTTCTCTTCCTCACTTTCTACCTGTCTTAAAGCATTATTTTTTGCTGAGAGTTCCTCTAGTTTTTCATCAGAATACTGTAAAAACTTCTCGATTGTTTCAATTAAATTTTCCATTATTTCGGTAATAAGTCTGGAACAGGGAAAATCATCTCCCCTTCCTTAGAATAATAATATTTTGCCCGAGCATACTTAGCGGCAAAGTCATTGTCTTTTAAACTATCAGCTAATTTCTTTTTATCTTCAACGTCTTTAGAAATGGACTGGTAATCCTTTTTTAACTGGATGACACGGTCTTTTTTTTCTTGTAACTTATGATAGCTACTTATGAGATTATAAGTTGGTAATATGAAAAGAAGCATTACAATGAGCAACAAACCACCCATAAAGCGATGACGTTTGGCGTTTTCTTCCAATTCATAACGACGTTTTAGTTTTTCATCTTTAATATAATGATTGTTAAGTTGTACAACATTAGGTTTCTTCATTGGCTTCTACTCGCTTTTCGCTAATGATTTCGTACATTTTTTCAGCATCTTCTTTTTTAGTGCTGTCTTTCATTTCTAATACCCTAACGGTTAAGAGTTTATTTCCAAAACGAACTTCTACTTCATCGTTTAATTTTAAATCTGTAGAGGATTTTGCTAAAACACCGTTAACTTTGATACGTCCTTTATCTGCAACTTCTTTAGCCACAGGACGACGTTTGATAATCCGTGATACTTTTAAATATTTGTCTAAACGCATACTCTTCTCCTTTTGAGACTGTCTCTTACATTTTATCATTTTTTTGGAAAAATAGTAGAAATTGTCCTGATAGTAACTGAAAATAATAGCTTTTATAGTTGTTAATAATGTTTTGATCTATTCTCTGTGTTTTCTATGTTTATTAGTTCTATTGACAAGATTGTTTAGTATAACTGAGATTGTTTGATCATAATAAAACTACCAATCTCTTTTTCGTCACTTTTAATATCCCATCTAGATATAATATTTACTTTTAGAAAACAATAATTAACACTTTAAACTCTTACATTGGCTAATAACTAACTTTTCTTTGATGATATGCACTTTAAATTACCTGATTGTTTATTTCTTCGTACAGAAGAATATAAGAGAAAAATAGGCTGATTTTTTCTGATTTAACCCATTTTTTGCAACTTATATTACCAAAATTGGAGGTAGAAATAACTTTAACACATCTTAAATTACCCAAAACAATGAAAACTAAACCTTAATTTACCCTCAAAATCCATTGTGACGTCTTTATGGCCTATGCTATAATCGAGTAACTTGGAAGGAGTATCTCATGAAAAAATACAATCAAATCACTTTATTTGATAATGATAATCTCATTGAAAAAAGTAACGCTCTTTCTTTAGCAAATACTGATATAAAACTGTCATTAACACAGATGCAGCTACTATCATTGGCTATTTTGAGTCGAGAAGAAAATCAAACTTATTCTAAGTTTACGTTGAAAGAATTTGAACGCTATGCTGATATCACTAAATATCAAAAAATACGCGCTTTGAAGGATACAGTTATTTTAAGAAAAGTTGGTTTTACTTTTATGGATTCTGATTTTCTAGAAGCTGAAACTGCTAGTGGTCGGATGATTACTTATAATATTATTGAATCTATTGAATATGATAATGGTCTCTTTCAAGTTTATTGGACCAAAAAAGCACAGCCACTTTTGCAAAATATGCTTGAGAAATACATGCAAATTGACTTAACAATCACACAAAAATTCACCTCTCAATACTCTTGGATTCTCTATGAATTTTTAAAATCACACTATCAAAGAAGACGATTAAAATCGTTAACAATCTCTTTAGAAGATTTAAAAAGAGCTTTTAAAGTTCAGGATATTACTAGTTATAATCGTAACTTTTCTAATTTTAGACAAAAAGTTTTGGACTTAGCTGTACATGAAATCAATCTCTATAGTGAGCTGTATGTCAATTATACTCCCTATTATGTTGGCAAATCTGTTCGAGACATCGTTTTCGAATGGCAATCCGCTAGAATCGATTATTTAGCAACTAGAAAACAAATTAAACATTTAGAAGAGTTGCACAGAGAATTAGAAACTTATGATTCATTTGTAACTAATATTAAGTACAGTAGTTTTCGTCAATTACTAATGGAAAGTGATTTTAAACAGTTTACCAGAAACGTGGCTAACGCCAACATAAAAAGAGCGCAAACCGTTTTAAAAGAATTAGAGCGATTAGACGATTTCGATGATTCAAGTGTTTCTCAACCACTTATTGAAGATTTGTCTAGTGCTCCTCATCAATTAGAAGAATTAGTCTATCAAGCAGTTCGAGAAAAATTATCTCAAAATCACACAATATTTAAGAAGATGTCTTATGTTGACATTGCCTTAATGCTCTTTTTTAATAGCCATTATAGCCAACAAAAATTAGAAAATGATAATATCAATATTCAAACCATTAACACTATTTGCCGTAAAATAGAAGCTGATTTTACTAAATACATGCAAATGCATCATAAAAAATAGGATAAAAAACAGCCGACTTCTCATCAGTTGTTGATATTACCAGAAAAGAAAAGTTGAGGTCACAATCCCAGCAAAGAATATAAAAAATGTCAGCACTAGAAAGATAAGTAGCCACCAGATTTCTCGACTGAGATTGAATGGATGCTCTTTTTTATCTAAAAAGTTTATAATATCGGTAAAAGTATTGATTTTGTTATTACCAAGGATATAAAAAACTTGAAAAAGACTAAAAAATAATGACATGCCAATCAAAGGGAAGTAAATTGAAAAGATACTACTATCAGGTAAATATCTGGTTGGGTAAATCACTGAAAGAGCAAAAAATAAAATCCCACTTAAAATGATCCATGTCTTAAACTTCGACTGATTGACTTGATGTTTCATAATGTCCACATCTCCTTTGATAAGATAATCTAAAGAAACGCTAAAATAGATTGAAATCATCAAGAGGCTATTGATGTCAGGATAAGTTTTACCTCGTTCCCAGTTGGATATGGTCTGCCGTGACACGTAAAGCTTTTCAGCCAATTCTTCCTGAGAGATGTCTTTATTTTTCCTAAGGTCAACTAATCTCTTGTGAAAATTCATTTGTGCTCCTTTGTGACTTCAGTCTAGCTCTTTTGAGTTTAGTTTACCATAGAATATCTTTGACATGACCATTTTTTATTGCAAAAAGTCTTTGACATCTTGAAATAATAGCATTAAAGAAGAGGTTGACAGTATTGTCAACCTTCTTTTTTTGCTTGTTTTCTGTCTTTGATTTCAGCAAATCCTTGTCCAAACTGAATCAATTCTTCCAAAATCTCATAATCTTTTTTGTTACGAATATCAAAAATGACTTCAATTTTTCCTTGGTGTTCACTGATGCGAGCCTTGAGATTGGTTTTTGATAGGGCTTCAAAATAATCTTGGGTTAAAAAGAGGGTCTGTGTGACTTTTTCAAAACGAACAACCAACTGATTGTCTTTACGGTCAACTAATTCTGTAAAGACGCTGTCAAGGTAAGCTTTGACAAGGCCAATTTCTAGTAAATAGGAAACTTGATCTGGATACTCTCCAAAACGGTCAATTAACTCATTTTGAAGTTCTTCATAGGTAGCGCGAGAATCAATTTCGCGGATACGTTTGTAGATTTCAATTTTCTGACGTTCATCTGAAATATAATCCATCGGTAGATAGGCATCAATCTGTAAATTAAGCTCGGCGTTTCCTTTTTGACGCACTTGCGATTTTCCTTGTTTCTTCAAAATGGCATCTTCTAAGAGTTGTGAATACATTTCAAACCCAACAGAATCAATAAAGCCACTTTGTGAGGCACCTAAGATATTACCAGCACCACGAATAGACAAGTCACGCATGGCAATTTTAAAGCCTGAACCCAGTTCTGTAAAGCCTTTAATGGCATCCAAACGTTTTTCTGACACCTCCGTTAAAATCTTGTCAGGTCGATACATGAGATAGGCATAAGCAATCCGATTAGAACGGCCAACACGCCCACGAAGTTGATACAATGTTGACAGTCCCATGTGGTCTGCATTTTCAATAAAGAGGGTATTGACATTAGAAATATCAACTCCTGTTTCAATAATAGTTGTAGCTACCAAGACATCGTAAACACCGGCAATAAAGTCTAATAAGGTGTTTTCTAGTTGAATTTCACTCATCTGACCATGGACAAAACCAATGCTTGCCTCTGGGATAAGTTCTTGTAACTCTGCTACTTTTTGTTCAATAGTGTCAACCTTATTGTAAACATAAAACACCTGTCCTCCACGGTCTATTTCACGCAACATGGCTTCACGGACCATACCGAGATTGGTTTCCATGACATAAGTCTGAACAGGATAACGATTGGTCGGAGGTGTTTCAATAACTGATAAATCTCGAATCCCTAGCATTGACATGTGAAGGGTTCGAGGAATCGGTGTTGCTGTCAGAGTCAAAACGTCAACTTTAGTTTTTAATTCTTTCAATGTCTCTTTGTGCTTGACACCAAAACGTTGCTCTTCATCAATGACAATGAGACCCAAATCTGAAAAGGTAACATCCTTAGAAAGCAAGCGATGGGTTCCAATAATGATGTCAACTTGACCTTTAGATAATTCTTCTAAAACAGCTGTTTGTTCTTTCTTACTTCTAAAACGACTGAGTTCCTCAATGTTGACAGCTTGATTGTCAAAACGTTCTTTAAAGTTGACATAATGTTGATGGGCTAGGACTGTCGTTGGTACTAAAATAGCAACTTGCTTGCCATCGTTGACAGCTTTAAAGGCTGCTCGCATGGCCACTTCTGTCTTACCAAAGCCAACATCACCAACCAAGAGACGATCCATGGGCTTGTCAGCTTCCATATCTTTTTTAATTTCAGCAATTGACCGGAGTTGATCTTCTGTCTCAGCATAGGCAAAATCATCATCAAACTCTCGTTGATTATCATCGTCTGGAGAAAAAGCAAAACCCTTTAACTGACTGCGTTCAGCATAGAGTTTTAGCAAATCGTCAGCAATATCTTCTACCTGTTTGGTGACTTTTTGTTTGGTCTTTTGAAAACGACCATCATTAAGTTTATTAATTTTAGGTTCTTTGCCATCAGCTGAAACGTATTTTGATAGACTTTCAATCTGCTCAATTGGTAATGAAATCTTGTCAGAATTTTGGTATTGAATGGTTAGGTAATCACGATGGACACCCTTTATTTCTAGCGTTTCGATTCCCAGAAATTTCCCGATACCATGAACTTGATGGACCACATAGTCACCTTTTTCAAGCTCATTATAATCTTTTAGCCGTTCAGCATTAGAAATGTTAGAACGACGAGCACGACGTTTGATTTTTTTATGGAAAATCTCACGTTCGGTGATTAAGACTAATTTTTCATCAGCTAGATAAAATCCAGTTGATAGATTCCCAATAATGAATTGTGCTTGATGAGGAACAATCTCCTGGGAATCTGTAATTAGTAGTTCCAGATTATATTCTTTTAACGTTTCTTGTAAACTGTCCAGAGATTTTTGGGAATCTACTTGTACTAAAATCGTTGCTTTTTGCTTCTGATAGCGATGAATTTCATCGACCAAAATTGGAAATTGATTGAAGAATTCCTGCATAGGATATTGCGTCATGTTATGCAGGGCATCAAATTTGATATTTCCTAGACCTTTATGAAAATTAGAAAAGAAACTTGCCGGTTGATATTGTCTTAACGTTTGATAAGTATCAGCAAAATAGATTTGACTTGACAGAGATTTACATTGTTGTAAATCATCTGTCAAAAGATTAGCCACTTCCATTTCAAAGCGAGCATGACGATCCATCAACTTTTGAAAATCATCAATAAAAAGAATCGTATCCTTGGTGAAATAATCAAAAAGACTATAGTTTTTTTGATAAAAGAAACTCAAGAAACGACGAATATCCTTATGACGATACCCATCTTTTGTCACTGATAAAATATCACTAAGATAATGTTTCAAGTCATCATTGAGACTCTTGTCAAGTTCCTCTTCTAGTTTAATTGTCGCACGTTCAAAATCACCTTGCTCTAAAATAATATCAGTCGCTGGTGAGATTATCACTTTTTCTAAACTATCCAGAGATTTCTGACTTTCAATGTCAAATGTACGAATACCATCAATTTCATCCCCAAAAAATTCAATCCTAAAGGGATAACTTTCAGTAACTTCATAAATATCTAAGATGTCACCTCTACGACTATACTCTCCTGGACTCAATACTTGATTAACACGTTCATATCCCATTTGGGATAGATCTTTGACAATATTGTCAATTTCTTTGTCAACTCCAATTGACAACTTTATCTGTGCTCTGTTGTATGCTTTAGGATTTGGTAATAGTATTTTAGTACCAATAATAGAAGTCACCAAAATACCTGTTGAGGTCTCGTTCTGGAGAAAGTTTAAACTCTCTAGACGAGACAAAGTTCGATCAAGTGATGAAAAGATGAACTCTGCAGCGGCGACATCATCAGCAAAAAAACTATAGATATATTTTTCATCTAATAGTGCTGACAAGTCACTTATTAGCTGCTCCGCTTCATTCTGGGTTGAGGTTACGATAACCATCTTTCCTTGATGATACTGATACTGAAAAGCTGTTGCAATGGCCAGAGCTTTACTAGAAGTAGAAAGGCCCATGACCAATTGCCTACCTGTTTCTAACTGTCCAAGCCAATTTTGAATGGTTTTATTTTGTGCTAATAAATCCGTTAATCCTAATTTAGCCATTATATCGTCTCATCGTTGCTTCAAAATCATTGTTTTCTAAATAATAATTGACAGCCTTGTCAACTTTATCAAGTGTAGTGTCAATTGTAATCATTTCATCTGGTGAGAATTTTCCTAAGACATGTTTGATGACTGTCATACCATTTTGAGGTCGCCCGATACCTATTTTGATACGGTCAAATTCTTGTGTACCAATATGAGCGATAATTGATTTGATACCATTATGCCCTCCGGCAGAACCTTTTTGACGGAAGCGAATTTTTCCTACTTCCATATCTAAATCATCATAAATGACAATTAAGTCTTCAATAGCAATATTATAGTAGGTTAAAAGTGCTTTAACAGCAATACCACTATTATTCATAAAAGTGGTTGGCTTGATAAAATAAACTTTTTCACCATTAATAAAGCCACTTGTGACATAAGCTTTAAAGGTTTTATCTTCTGTAAAGTTTAAGTCAAGTTCCTTTACAAGGATATCAATCGCCATAAAACCAACATTATGACGGGTTTGATCATATTTTGATCCTGGATTTCCCAATCCTACAATTAATTTTGTCATTTTAGTCTCCAATACAAACACAAAAGGACTGGAAGTAACTTCCAGCCGGTTGTTATTTTTAAAATCTTAAACGTTGAAACGAAATTCCATAACATCGCCATCTTGAACGATGTATTCTTTTCCTTCTTCACGCAGGCGTCCTGCTTCTTTGACTGCTTTTTCAGATCCATATTGAACCAAGTCATCATAAGACATAGTCACAGCTCGAATGAAGCCTTTTTCAAAGTCTGAGTGGATGATTCCCGCTGCTTGAGGGGCTTTAATCCCATGCTTAAAGGTCCAAGCACGGACTTCTTTTTCACCTGCAGTGAAGTAAGTTCCAAGACCCAAGAGATGATAGGCTGCACGTGTTAATTTGTCAACTCCTGATTCTGTAAGACCAATCGCTTCTAAGAATTCTAGTTTATCCTCATCGTCAAGTTCAGAAATTTCTTCTTCAGCACGCGCTGAGATCACAACAACTTCAGCATTTTCAGTAGCTGCAAACTCACGAATGGCTTTGACATAATCAATATCATCCGGTTCTGCGACTTTATCCTCGTCAACGTTGGCGACATAAAGCACTGGTTTAGTGGTCAAGAGGAAGAGACCTTTAACCACTTTTTGCTCTTCTTCAGTAAAGTCAATGGTGCGGGCTGATTTGCCATCTTCCAAAACTGGTTTGATTTTTTCCAAAACGTTAAATTCAGCTACCGAATCTTTATCTTTTTGAGTACGAGCCATTTTTTCAACACGCGCATAACGTTTATTGATAGACTCCAAGTCAGCTAAAATCAACTCTAAATTGATGGTTTCAATATCAGCAATCGGATCAACAAAGTCTGATTCACGCCCTTGCTCACGCATAACATTTTCATCATCAAAAGCACGAACAACGTGGACAATAGCATCGACTTCACGGATATTAGCCAAGAATTTATTTCCCAAACCTTCTCCACGAGAAGCTCCTTTAACGATACCGGCGATATCTGTAAATTCAAAGGTTGTCGGAACTGTCTTTTTAGGTTTAACCAATTCTGTTAATTTATTAAGACGTTCATCTGGCACTTCAACCATCCCAACGTTTGGGTCAATAGTAGCAAATGGGTAGTTGGCTGCTTCTGCTCCAGCCTTTGTAATTGCATTAAATAGTGTCGATTTCCCAACGTTTGGTAAACCAACAATACCTGCTGTTAAAGCCATAGTTTATAACTTCCTTATCTTTTTTCAATCATAACCATTATAGCAGAAAATAAAAGAAAAAGCCTAGCATCTGCTAGACTTTTTATCCAAAGACATTTGCAAGGATATGTGGCAAAAACCAAGATAGATATCCTAATATTGATAAAAGTAGCCACCAATAACCTGCGATAAATTCCCAGAAGGTCATTGGTCTCTCTGCTTCTCTTGTTTCGACTACTCGCTCAATTTTAACCTGTGGTTCTTTGCCTAATATGAGTTGATCCAGACTAACCTCTAAAATCTCTGCCAACTTAATTAAATTCTCCAAATCTGGTGTAGCATCACCATTTTCACAATTGGCGGTAAGACAGAAATCTATGATTTCGTTGTCGCACCCCCGCAAGGCTGATTAGTTTGGCAAGAAGTTCTATACGCCCTTGGCCAACAATCAGCTACTGCGAAAATAGATTGTCTAGAGATGAAAAGTTTTTCAGCCAAAGTATCTTGTGATAGTTTTTTCTCTGTTCGCAGTTTTTTGAGCTGTTCAGCAAAAATAGTCATGGTAATACCATCCCTTCTTTAATTTTCAACATCAGTATAAACTGGAATCCTTAGCTTTACCAGCACTTTTAGGCGCAACTCATGGTTGCAAAAACCTTCAAAATGTTAATTTGACAATCTTATTCTGGTTGCGAGAGTATTTTTTTGAGTTTACGTTCAAAATCATGACGACTCATCATGACAACATGCTGACAATTAGTACATTTTAATTTAAAGTCTGCTCCCAGGCGCGTAATTTCCCAAGAATTGGCCTTTTTGCCAGTTTCTTTGATGATACAGGCATGAGGTTTTTTCATCTCAACCTTACTTCCGATTTGGTACATGATTCTTCTCCTTCTTTGCTTATTATAACAAATTTCGAAACGAAAAAACCATCTAGACAAACTAAATGGTTCTTGATACTAGTTCGTACGAACTGGTGTAATTAATTGAATGAAGTTTTCGCTATCATCTCCTGGAGTTAAGGTAAATGGACGTACTGGAGATAGGAAACGAACACGAACAGTCTCACTTTTGAGAGCTTTAAGAGCTTCAATCAAGTAAGTAGGATTGAAACTAATGGTCAAATCACTACCTGAAACAGTTTCAGTATCTAATTCTTCGTTAACTTTTCCGACTTCTGGTGAGTTTACATGAGCACTGACTGCATTACCAGTAATTTCCAATTTTACCGTTCCGTTTTGTGTCGCATTTGACACTAAAAAGGCACGTTCCATAGCTTGGCGAAGATTGGCCGTCTTAAAGACAACCTCTGTCTCAAAATTAGGGGTAAGAAGGCGGTCAGTATCTGGATAGGCTCCTTCGAGAAGACGTGTGTAGAAGCTAATATTTTCACTTCTGAAGAGAATTTGACTTGAAGAGAAGAAGATCTCTACGTTTTCAATATCGTCCGTAAAAACGGCTGAAAATTCACGTAGTGAGCGACTAGGAATAACAACATCAAAATCAGCTGATTTTTTCTCTAAATTTAGTTGACGTTGACTCATACGATGAGAATCTGTTGCTACAGCTTTAAATACTTGATTATCCTTAAGTATGATGTGAACACCAGTTAAAATAGGACGACTTTCTTGTGTACTAGCTGCAAATGATGTTTCTGTGATGACTTGCTTAAGTGTTTTCGTTTCCATACTTAAAGGATTATTAGTATCAACTTCTTGAAGACGTGGGTATTGTTCAACATCCTTACCTTTAAGAGTGATTTCTGATTTACCACTTGTTATTTGAACTTGGTAATTATCCATTTCTTTAAAGTCAAGAGTGACGTCAGGAAGACTTGATACGATATTGATGAAGAAATTAGCTTCCAGAAGAATAGCTCCTAGAGAAGTTATCAACAAGCCAGCATTATCATTTTCGACTGAAATGAAATGTTCAATTGAAATTTGACCATTAGATCCTGTTAAAGTGATTCCAGAAGTCGCAACTTCAATTTTAATTGTTGATAAAATAGGAATAGCATTTTTAGTAGAAATAGCTCTTTTTGTAGCATTAAGAGCGTGTAGGAAAAATGCTTTGTTAATCGCAAATGAAATCATAGATACTCCTTTATATCTAAAGTATAATATATAGTATTAGTAATAGGCACTGTTGATAATGTGGAAAAGTCTTAAAAAGCAAGTAAAATCAATCAATAAGACTTGTTCACAAGTTGTGGATAAACTTGATTAAAAATCGAAACTTATCCACAATTACTTGATTTTGTTTTTGATGCTTTCCAGTTCGATACGAAGTCCTTCGTCTTGAGCCAGCATATTTTTGATCTTATTATAAGCGTGTAGAACGGTTGAATGGTCACGTCCACCAAACTCTTTGCCAATTTTTGGAAGAGAATTATCCGTCATTTCACGCGCCAAATACATAGCAACTTGACGCGCTAAAACAATATTTTGTGTTCTCTTGGTTGCTTTGATTTCTTTAACAGTGACACCATAGAACTTTCCAACAGTTGTTTGAATATCCTCGATTGGGATGACAGTAACTTCGGGGCCATCTTTTTTACGAGCTCTAATAGCTTCAGCTGCAACTTCAACTGTAATCACTTTTAGTTTTTTAAAGTTAGCGACAAGGCTGATATCTTTTAAAGCGCCTTCTAGATCACGCACGTTTGAATCAAACTGGCCAGCAAGGTATTCAATGGTTTCTGTAGGGAAATCAAAATCATACTCTTGAATCTTATTCGTCAAGATTGCTACACGTGTTTCAAAATCTGGTGGTGTAATGTTGACTGTTAATCCCCACTTAAAGCGAGTAACCAAACGATCTTCCAAATCATTGAGATGATCAGGATTACGGTCACTGGTTAAAACAATTTGTTTGTTATTGACATGAAGAGCGTTAAAAGTGTTGAAAAATTCTTCTTGTATCCCTGCATTAGTGGTTTTTTTAGGTAAGGATTGGATATCATCGATAAGAAGAACATCAAGTGTTCTGAAATTATCTTTTAATTCATCCATAGTATTGAGTCTGAGATGCTTGGTAAATTCGTTCATGAAATTTTCAGCTGTAATATAACGAATACGAGCATGCGGATTATCCTGTAAAACGGTATTTCCAATGGCATTTAATAAATGGGTCTTACCTAACCCTGGTCCACCATAAATAAAGAGAGGATTGTAGGTAGTACCTGGCCCTTCTGTAACTGCGATAGATGCTGCTACTGCCCAGCGATTTTCATCACCTTGAACAAAATTTTGAAAACTATATTTATCATTAAGGTTTGATTCAATATAGGGTAAAGTAGGTGTTGTTTGAACGACTTCTGTCCCATAGTTGGCAACTTCGTTAGCTGTTTTAGGCTGTAATTCGTCTTCTGAGAAAATGTAATGATTTGTAATTTCTGCGTTGAAAATTTCAAACCCAGCTGTCAGTGTGAATGGTTGAAGATTCTTTTGCCAGAAGAGTTCTTTTATTTCACTATCTAATAGGATAGTTGCTATGTTATGTTCAATCTTGATTAATCTTGCATCGGTTACAAAAAAATCAAAAGTTGCTTGCTTTAGCTGGCTATGAGCCAATTCTAAAACCCTATTCCAAAAGATCCGTTCATTTTCGGTCATAGCTGTCTCCTTTTTTAGTCTCGTCTTGCTAACATTCTAACATAAAGAAGATGAGTTTTCCACAAGTTTAAAAAGAAAATCCACAATGTGAAAAGAAGTTTTCCACAAGTTGTGGAAAATAAAAAGAAGCCTGTATTAATAAGGACTTCTTTTATTTTTTATTGTGTATAAGTACTATTTTTTTATATTGAAACTAACAATCTATTTTAGCTTGTTGATAATTCTGTTGAATTCTTCTTCATTTGCGAAGCTAATCGATAGTTGTCCTTTTTTTTGTTGAAATCCTGAGATGCTAACTTCTAAACCAAGTGATTTTTGCAGTTCTTTTTCGAGATAATCTTGAAAAATGACTTTTTCTTTGGAAGAAGACGGATGGCGGTCTTGTTTTAACTTCTTTTCTAGCTGATGTACACTTAATTGTTGACTAATTATATCATTTAGCCAGATGTCTTGCTCTTTTTGTGAGAGGTTTAGAATCAATCGTGCATGGCCTGGCATGACTATTCCTTCTCTTATAGCATTCTGCCAAGATTTAGAGAGTTGGAGTAAACGTAATTGATTGGAAATATAAGGGCGAGATTTTCCGACACTGATAGCTAATTCCTGGTGTGTAATTTCTAATTTATCAAGTATATTTTGGTAAGCCTTAGCTTCTTCAATGGGATTCAGGTCAGCTCTTTGAAGGTTTTCGATAAGAGCTTGCTTCATACTTTCTTGATAATTTTTATCGGTAATAACAGCTTTAATAGATTTTTTGCCAAGATATTGATGCGCTCTTAGACGCCTTTCTCCGGCAATCAGTTCGTATCCAATAACATCAGAAGGTCTAACGATAATAGGTTGGATCAGTCCATTATTGGCTATTGATTCAGCAAGTTCTTTAATCTCTTCTTCATTGAAATGGTGTCGAGGTTGATTAGGATTTGTTGTAATATCATTGATTTGTATGTCTTTTAAAATATCTTCCATAGTATTATCCTAAGGTTATGAAATATTGAAAAAGCCCATCAGGGCTTTTCTTAGTTGTTTTCTAAATCTTGTGTTGACTTACTTAATTTAATGTCAGTGGTCTGTTTATCTTTACCACGGTAGTAGGTAATTTTAATGGTATCACCAATTTCGTGACCATAAAGAATACTTTGTAGATCACTGGTTGAGGTTACTTCTTCACCGTCAATTTCAGTGATGACATCATATTGTTTCAGTTTACCTGAGGCAGGCATTTTATCTTGAACAGAGGCAACAACAATACCTCCAGTGAGCTTATTCGGAATATTAAGCTCTGAGATTGCACTTGTTGAGAGATCACTAAGATTTGCCATAGTAATACCTAGTGCTGGGCGAGTCACTTGCCCACTTTTTTCTAACTGATTGATAATTTTGATGACATCATTGGATGGGATAGCAAATCCCATACCTTCTACGGCTTCGCGAGCAGCTGAGGTAGATGAAATTTTACTTGAATTGATACCAATAACTTGTCCTTCAATATTAATCAAAGCACCACCAGAGTTACCAGGGTTGATGGCAGCATCTGTTTGGATAGCATTGGTTGAAGTGGTTTCACCATCCTCATTTTTAAGCGTTACTGTACGGCTAAGACTTGATACAATTCCTTGTGTAACAGAGTTAGCATATTCACTTCCTAGAGGACTACCCATTGCAATCGCTACTTCTCCAACGTTTAATTTATCAGAGTCTGCGAACTCCGCAACTGTAGATACTTTTTCATCAGAAATTTTGACAACAGCTAAATCAGAATAAGTATCAGATCCAACAAGTTCTCCGACGATTTTTGTTCCATCAGCAAGCATAATTTCGATATTTTCAGCTCCATCAATAACGTGATTGTTAGTGACGATGTAAGCTGAACCACCTTCTTTTCGATAAATAACACCAGATCCTTCGCTGTAGACCCTGAAATCATCCTCAGAATGCTTGTTCTTATCGCCACCAAACATTTGACTGTAAAGATCATTTAAAGAAGAATCGGTATTCTTTTTGTAGTTAATAACTGATACAACAGCATCTTGGACTTTTTTGGCTGCTTTAGTCGTGTTGGTAGTATTATTGTAAACCACATTGCTTGTTTTGGCTTTGGATTGCGGATTATTCAAAGGAGTTGACAGGTTATTGGAAAAATAGAGCATGAGATAAGCTCCTGCCATGCCTGAGAGTATTGCTACTAGGATTATTAGAATTATCCTTTGAAATCCATTGTTATTTGATTTTTGTTTCAAATGAAATCGCCCCTATCTATTTTTAGATTACTAATGTATTGTTTAAAATGATAATTTAAGTGTCTTAATTATATCTTAAAGATTTGAAAAAGAAAAGTATCCACAGGTTGTGGATAAGTTTTGAAAAATTGTGGAAATCCTTTAAATAAAAGGTAAAGTCTTAGTTTTATTGGGAAATTAGTATGTGGATAAGGTGTTAAAAGTTTGTGTATATGTTATAATCAGATCATGAAAATAAAGATTATTTGTGTAGGGAAATTAAAAGAAAAATACTTAAAAGATGGTATTGCAGAGTATGTTAAACGTATGGGACGTTTCACTAAATGTGAAATTATTGAATTACCCGATGAAAAAACGCCAGATCAAGCAAGTTCAGCGGAAAATAACAACATTTTAGCAAAAGAAGGCGATAAAATTTTAGCTAAAATTGGTGATAGAGATTATGTTATAGCTTTGGCAATTGAAGGAAAACAATCGTCATCGGAAGATTTTGCTAATCAGATGTCTAAAGTTACTTTAGCTGGTAGTTCCACCATTACTTTTATCATTGGTGGTAGTCTAGGGCTAGATGCGCGTGTTAAAAAAAGGGCTAGTCATTTAATGAGTTTTGGTTTGTTAACATTACCCCATCAACTAATGCGCCTAGTACTTGTTGAGCAGATTTATCGTGTTTTTATGATTCAGCAAGGCAGTCCCTATCATAAATAAAGGCTAGAAATAAAAAGCAATCAGAATTTTCTTCTGATTGCTTATTTTTTGATCCCAGCAGGATTCGAACCTGCGACCGTTCGCTTAGAAGGCGAATGCTCTATCCAGCTGAGCTATGGGACCTTTATCAACCACATTAGTTTATCAAAAAATAATCTAATCTGCAATAGTAAAAAAATAAAAAAAGTTGAAAAAAGGACTAGACAAAAAAAAATTATTTGCTATAATAATAAGAGTGTTAAAGATAACACCTACGGTCCGTTGGTCAAGGGGTTAAGACACCGCCTTTTCACGGCGGTAACACGGGTTCGAATCCCGTACGGACTATCTTAAGCTGAGTGTACTCAGCTTTTTGTTTTTATAAAATAAAGAACAGGAGTTAGGATTTTTCCTAGCTCCTGTTCTTTATTGTGATACTTTTTTATATTTAGCAGAGATTAGCTTAGTTATTACGTTATAACAAGTAAATAATCCTAGTCCTAATAGTGATAATAGGCTACCTTCTTTTAGACCTTGCGGAGTAAAGCTAAGTCTAATAGTTCCCTCACCTTGAGGAACATCAACAGCCATTAATCCTCTTTGAACCCGTCGAATTTTTTCTCTTTTACCATTAACTGTTGCTTGCCATCCTTTATCAAAAGGTATGGTGTAAACTATTGAAGAGTCACGCTTAGCATGATAAGTTGTTAAAACAGTATTGGCTTCTGTCTTTGTTTGCGTTTTTTGCTGCTCAAGGCTTTTTATAGCTTTTTGATAAGAAAATGTATCAAGACCATAAAAATTGGGAGAATCAAAACTAACAGTACTATTAGCAGGAAAAGTTAGGGTAATAGTAGCTGTTTGCGCATTTTCAAAATAACCAATGTTAAAGAAAGTATAAGCACTATCAGTTGTGAAGGTTTGTGAGTTATCCTTATGAGAAACAGTTACCTCTTTTTGATTGTTATCTGAAATGTTAAGATTTGGAAGGCTAACATAGACTTGCTGGTGGGAAGGAATTGTGACTTGATAGCTTATCTTTGTTATATTAGATTGATCAGGTTTGAGATTAATAGTATTTGATAAAGTTGTCAATGACGTCAAGGGTTGTTTATTTAAGCGCTGAAAATAGTCTTCTGATAGACCGGATAATTGATTTAAAAAACTTGCTTGATTGTCAAGTGTGTTTACAGTTAACTTGACATCTCTGTAAATATCATTGGTAAGAATACCTAATGGTAAAGTATAGATATTTTTGTAAAGTGAAGTATCATTTGATGTTTTTTCTTTGGTAAAACCAAATTTTTGAGGATCCGATTGACTAAGATTATATTTCACAGCAAACAGGCTATCTGCAATGATAGTATTATTCTGGTAACGCAGATTGAGATTTGTACCATTTGATTGAAATCCTAGTCGATCAAGTAAACTACTAGATGATCGATTACGTATGGATGAAAATTGAGAGATACCATTATAGTTAAACTTCATGCTATCATTTCCCGTTTGGGGGAGAAGACGCTCTGTTCGGTAGAAATCATTTTCTTTAGATTTTGAGTAATCGACAAGGGCAGAGATATCAGTCATATGCTTTTCGTAGCCTTCTCTTGTAGGAAATACCCACTCATCTCCTAAACTACTAACGACTAAGAAGGTATTCATAAATATTTCAAAGAGTGTAAAGGTTAGTGTAAAGCTAAGTAAAAATCCTTTTGGCAACAGAGGATTGTTATTGTTAAGAAGTATTACCAGATAAGCGATTAGAAAAATGAAGGTTAGGATAAATTGAGAGTTTTCTAGGAAAGGATACTCTCTTTGAAAACTGGTTATTGCTGAGAATCCTAAGAATAAAATGATGACTATAAATAGGATATGTTTCGCGTGTAAAGATTTCCAATAACTAAGTGTTTCTGCAGCCATAAAGACAATTAGTAAGGATAGGAGCCAAGAATAGCGGTGTAAAAACATATTTGGGGCATGCATGCCTTGCCATAGAAGATCCAGTGGTTCAAGATAAAATGAAAGAACAATAATTCCTAGAAGTAGACAATAAGCTAGGCGTACTTGCCATTTTATAGTAGGAAGGATTAAGAATAGAAGGCTTAAAATGAGGGGAAATAAGCCAACATAAATCATTGGGATAGAGCCAAATTTGGTTGTGTCATAAGCTCCAACAATATTTTTAGCAAATAGATCTAGGTACCAGGCATCTTTTGATATCCATTGACTAAACGTTGAAAATTCTTCTCCATGAGTTGAAAGATCTAAATAGGCTGGTAGCAACATAATAGCACTGGATAAGGCTGAGAATATTGAGATGAGAGAAAAATCTAACGCTTGTTTCAGCAATGTTTTAAAAGAGAAGGACCTACTTTGTTGAACAAGAAAATAGAGGATTAGAAAGATAGACATCATAAATCCAAAATAATAATTTTGAATAAATAAGGTTGTCAGAGATAAGTAATAAATCCCAAATTGACGTTTTTTAAGGAGTAGGTGTAAGCCGAGTATGATAAGTGGAGCGATGATAAAGACATCCAACCAAGTATTAATTTCTAATTGGCTAATGGCGAAACTCATTAGCGCATAAGAAGTGGAAAGAGATAAGAGTAAAAAATTATTGACAATCTTGTAAAGTTGTCGTAAAGCTGTGAACATACTTAGCCCAGAAAAGCCAAATTTTAGTAAGGTGAAGAGATAAACAGCATCAGGAATAGTTTCTAGAGAGAAAAAATAGTAAAAGGGTGATAAAAACGATCCTAAATAATAACTCATCAATGCATAGAAATTTAACCCTAAACCGCTAGTAAAGGTGTAAAAAATACTGTCAGACCCGTGTAAGATATTTCTGAGATTTTGTGCAAAAATAACGTACTGATGAAAACCATCGCTAGCTAGAACGGTTCGATCACTTCCCCACCAAATCTCATTGGAGAGAAGCACAATAACCATGATGAAGACAGGAAATAAGAATGCTAGAAAATAGGAAAATGCTCTTTTAACTGTAACTGTAAATGTAGAAGTCATAGATTCAACCTTGTAAACTTTTTGTAAAGGATAGTAGAAAACTCAGTTGATAAACAACTGAGTTTTGTGATTTAGTCTTTCCAAAGTTCTTGAACTTTTGCCTGAACTTCTTTATTGTCAAGGAATTCATCGTAGGTTTCATCGATACGGTCGATGACGCCATTTTTAGAAAGAACGATGATATGATTAGCAAGTGTTTGAATAAACTCATGGTCATGGCTGGCAAAGATAATGGATTCTTTGAAAGTTTTAAGACCGTCGTTAAGACTTGAGATAGATTCCAAGTCCAAGTGATTGGTTGGATCGTCAAGTACTAAGACATTTGATTTTAGAAGCATGAGTTTTGACAACATCACGCGCACTTTTTCGCCCCCTGACAAGACGTTGACAGACTTGTTAACCTCATCACCAGAGAAGAGCATACGACCAAGGAAACCACGAAGGAAGGTATTGTCATCCTCCTCTTTTGCTGCAAACTGACGTAACCATTCAAGGATGGTCTCACCATTTTCAAAATCCTTGGTATTGTCTTTTGGTAGGTAAGATTGGCTAGTTGTCACGCCCCACTTAACAGTACCTTCATAAGGGATTTCGCCCATGATAGCACGGATAAGAGCAGTGGTTTGGATGTCATTTTGACCGATAAGCGCCGTTTTATCGCCTGGACGGAGGATGAAACTGATATTGTCGAGGATTTTTTCATCATCGATGGTGACGGATAAGTTTTCAACGGTTAGCAGGTCATTTCCTATTTCACGTTCAGCTTTGAAATTGATGAATGGGTATTTACGACTTGATGGGACAATTTCTTCAAGTTCAATCTTATCAAGCATTTTTTTACGAGATGTCGCTTGTTTTGATTTTGAAGCGTTGGCAGAGAAACGGGCAACGAATTCCTGCAATTGTTTGATTTTTTCTTCAGCTTTAGCATTACGGTCTGCTTGGAGACGTGCAGCCAACTCAGATGATTCTTTCCAGAAATCATAGTTACCAACAAAGAGTTTGATTTTACCAAAATCAAGGTCAGCCATGTGTGTACATACTTTATTTAAGAAGTGACGGTCATGGGATACGACGATAACGGTATTTTCAAAATCTATCAAGAAATCTTCCAACCATGAGATAGATTGGATATCAAGACCATTGGTAGGCTCGTCTAGAAGAAGCACATCTGGTTTACCAAAGAGGGCTTTAGCAAGGAGAACTTTAACCTTATCACCATTTGCCAACTCACTCATGTTTTGATAGTGAAGGTCTTCTGGGATATTAAGGTTTTGAAGTAGTTGAGAGGCTTCTGATTCAGCTTCCCAGCCACCTAGCTCTGCAAATTGGCCTTCTAACTCAGCGGCACGTACACCATCTTCATCAGAAAAGTCTGCTTTCATGTAGATAGCGTCTTTTTCTTTCATGATGTCGTAGAGTTCTTGGTTACCCATGATAACAACATCGATTGCACGTTCTTCTTCATAGTCAAAGTGGTTCTGACGAAGGACAGATAGGCGCTCGTCTGGGCCAAGTGAAATATGGCCTGTAGATGGTTCAATATCACCAGCTAGAATTTTCAAAAACGTTGATTTCCCAGCACCATTGGCACCAATAAGTCCGTAAGTATTTCCTTCTGTAAATTTGATGTTAACATCATCAAAAAGTTTGCGATCACTAAAACGTAAAGATACGTCTGAAACTGTAAGCAATGTGATTACCTCATTTTATCTATATTATGCTACTTCATTTTACTTAAAAAATGCTTATTTATCAATCAATTACATTGGCATAAGAATATCGTCGTCAAAGCGTCCATGGCTTTTTTGAAGGCTAAATCCTCGTCCTAGAGCTTGAGAAGCAGGGGTAACAGTAATAAAGGCAGTTTCATCAATCTTTAAAATAGCTTCTTGTAATTTTGTGAATTCATAACCAGCGATAGTTGTCATTAACATGATATGATTTGTGCCAGAATAGCCACCTTTAACTGGAATCTCTGTTACACCACGATCTGCAGTAGTCGTAATATAATGTTTGATTGGCTGATAATTTTGTGAAACGATAAAGACAGTTACCAGTGTTGTAACACCTGTTTGAATTGTATTAATGACATAACTAATAGTGATTAAACCAATAATGGAATACATAACAGTGTCACTATCAAAGGCAACAAAACCAATAACCGTGACAATACCATCAATTAAAATAACACTTTTACCAAGGCTAATACGAGTATATTTTCCAAGTAATTGAACGATAACGCCTGTTCCTCCAGTTGATGAATCGCTCCAAAAAACGATACCTAAACCAGCTCCTACGATAAGACCACCAAATAATGTCGCAAGTAGGGGTGTTTCAGTGATTGTCGGTAAAAATTGCGTTAGTTTTATGAAGATAGGAAGGATCCATGAACCGTAAATGGTTTTTACAAAGATAGATTTTCCCAAGCAAAAATAGCAAATTAGTAGCAGTGGAATGTTTGATACCATCATAAATGTGGCAGTGTCCCAACCAAAAATTTCGTGCAAGCTGATAGCAAGCCCACTCATTCCACCAGTAACAATATTATTGGGAAAGAAAAAAGCATTAAAACCAACTGCAGTGACTAAGGAACCGATATTTAGCAATATAAAGTTTTTTATTTTTTTTGACACCTTGTTCTCCTGTCGTTTTTAATCATTATTTTGAGTCTATTTATATTATCTATTAGCTTGCATATCAAGTCAATATAACTTTTTAAAAACTTGACATTTGGAAGTGTTTTTTTTAGAATAAACCTATTCAGATAAGTAGTTAGGTTTAGTCCTTTTTAGAGAGCTGGTGGTTGCTGTAAACCAGTAGGACAACTTAATCAAGTGGGCTGATGTTTCACATGAAACCAAATGGTATCATGCTTCTTAATTCTTAATAAGGTAAGAGATGACACAACTGTGTTAATTGAGGTGGTACCGCGTCAGATTAGTAAACGCCCTCACGTAGATTTATCTACGTGAGTTTTTTGATGTTAAAAGTAGGGTGATGAATGGAAAATGTTTATCAAAAGTTAGATCGATACCGAGTTCTGGAAACAGAGAGATTACTCCTTCGTCCAGTAACCTTAGCAGATGCTGAGGAAATGTATGCTTACGCTTCCGATGAAGAAAATGTGCGTTGGACTTTTGCTGCCAATCAATCGCTGGAAGAAACCAAAAACATTATCGCTAGCATCTATCTAGCTCATCCTTTGGGACGCTGGGGTATTGAGTTAAAAGAGACTGGCCAGTTTATTGGCACCATTGACATGCATCATTTAAAAGAAGACGTAGGTCGTGCTGAATTTGGCTATACCTTAGATAAACATTTTTGGAATCAAGGTTATATGACAGAAGCTGCAAGAGTTTTTGCAACCCTCTTTTTCGAAAAATTCGATATGAATTGCTTGATTGCTCGTCATGATAAAGAAAATCCAGCATCTGGTCGGGTCATGCAAAAGATTGGTATGAGATTCAGTCATGAAGACCCTTACGCTAAGCTTGATAAGAAAGTTCCCAATCGTGTTATCACTATGATGCATTACACCCTCACTAAAGAAGATTATTTTAAAGAAATTGACAGTATTGTCAATGAACTGTAAAGGAGAAAAAATGACTAGACCAATTATTTTAACAGGAGATCGCCCAACTGGGAAATTACACTTAGGACACTATGTTGGCTCCCTTAAAAATCGTGTCCTTTTGCAAAACCAAGATAAGTATGACATGTTCGTTTTCTTGGCTGATCAACAGGCTCTTACGGACCATGCTAAGGAATCAGAGATGATCAAAGATTCTATAGGGAATGTAGCCTTGGACTACTTGTCAGCGGGTCTTGATCCAGAAAAATCAACCATTTTCATCCAAAGTCAGATTCCAGAATTAGCTGAATTGACCATGTACTACATGAACTTGGTATCGTTGGCACGTTTGGAACGCAATCCAACTGTTAAAACAGAGATTGCTCAAAAAGGCTTTGGAGAGTCTATTCCATCTGGCTTCTTGGTTTACCCTGTTTCACAAGCAGCTGATATCACAGCTTTTAAAGCTAATCTTGTACCTGTCGGAAATGATCAAAAACCGATGATTGAGCAGACACGTGAAATTGTTCGTAGTTTTAACCACACTTACAAGTGTGATGTTTTGGTCGAACCAGAAGGTATGTATCCAGAAAACGAAGCTGCTGGTCGTCTGCCAGGTCTTGACGGTAATGCTAAGATGTCTAAATCCCTTGGTAATGGGATTTATCTTTCTGACGATATGGATACTGTCCGTAAGAAAGTCATGAGCATGTATACAGATCCTAATCACATTCGTGTGGAAGATCCAGGACAAATCGAAGGGAATATGGTTTTCCATTATTTAGATATTTTTGGTCGTGAGGAAGATCAGGCGGATATTACTGCTATGAAAGAACACTATCAAGCAGGTGGCCTTGGAGATGTTAAAACCAAGCGTTATCTTTTGGACATTTTGGAGCGTGAATTATCACCAATCCGTGAGCGTCGTTTAGAATTTGCCAAGGATATGGGACAAGTCTTTGCCATGCTTGAAAAAGGTAGTGAAAAAGCACGCGCTGTAGCAGGACAGACGCTATCAGAAGTGAAAGAAGCGATGGGAATCAATTATTTTTAAACATTGATAAAGAGTAGATAGGAAAAAAGAGCTTAAAAACAAAAAAGGCTTAGAATGATGTTGGCAAGAAACGTTGATTCTAAGCCTTTTAACATGGTTCGATGTTCAAACAGAAAACCTAATACTCATTAAGAATAAAAATCTGACGTTGTCTAGGTTACCTTGATGAATTTCAGTTCTATCTGCATCTCTTTTCCTAGTCAGATTGTGATTTTCTTCGAGTATAACATTGAGTTTCTAATCAGTTTTTTTATAGTTTTGAGAAATAATTTAGGATAGTCACAGATTGTCTATCAATCACCAATAAGTTAAATCATGCCTGCTGTTAGAATAATGATTACTCGTGGTGCTAGTTGATTTTCAACGACAATAAAAAGCCCAAAAGGACTATACTGTAAGTGACAAAACAAACAGGAGGTAGTCCTAATGAGCCGCTTACAGTATACCGCTAAATCCCATCATTTACAATGGAATATCAACCAATTATCCCAAATTAGTTCTCAATTTTATCTGACCTACTGCCCCGATTCGTTGAAACATCGTCGTAATATCGGTTTAGCCAAAGTTTCAGATGAGTCACTTCTTGTGTTATTGCTACTTCAAGCTGAGTTAGGGATAACATCTCAACGCCGTTTTTACAGGATTTGTCACCTTTTCTTTGGTCATAATAGCTTATACTAGAAAGAAGTCGCTTTAATAGACGAACAGGGCAACTTATTTGGTTGGTTCAGCTCATTCGACAAGCTTTGAGTAAGGCAATCTCGCCAGATACTATTGTGATTATGGACAGTTTTCCATTGCCGCTTTGCCAGCCAATTCGCAATCATAGCGCCAAGATTTTCAATGAAGTCGCTGATATTTGGTATAATACCGCTAAAAACCTTTGGTTCTATGGTTTTAAAGTCCATATGTTGGTCACTTTGTCGGGGTTTATTCTCAACTATGTTGTGATACCAGCCTCTGTTCACGATATTAAAGTCGTTGATGAACTCCTAGAAGGCTGTAGGCAATCTGTCGTTCTTGCCGATTTAGGCTACCTCAGTCAAGAACTAAAAGATAGGTTAGAACAGCATAATCATTGACAGTTACTTGTCATGAGAAGAACGATCGAAACTCGCTTTTCTGAACTTTGTTCGCTATTTTATATTGAGCACACGTTGACTAGAAGCATTAGGAGACTACAATTGAGAATCGAACAAATCATACTGGCTTATCATTTGAGATATTTTGAAATCAACTAGCACCACGAGTAATGATTAGTATTAGCTATAGATAGAGAGCTTTAATCTCTCTGATATTTGTGTTACAAGAATTAATCAAACTCTCTCAAAAATTCAGATAGTTTTTCTAATCCTTTTTGCAAAGTCTCTGTATGAGTACAGTAACCGAGCCTAGCATAACCAGGCATATCAAAACGATTTCCAGGAACGAGAAGAACGCCTTTTTCTTTGAGTAAACGAATGCAAAAATTTTCTATCTCTTCTGGAATATCTAACTTAATAAAAGAGGTTGACACGTGTCTTGGAAAGATTAGTGATACTCTTGGCTCATTAGCTACCCAATCTTTTACTATTTTTAAATTACGCGATACAATGTCGTGATTTCGTTTTAAAACAAATTCCTTATGTTTTAAAACATGTGTGGTGATCAAATCATCAAAAACACCTGCACAAATCATTGTGTAATCACGGTATTTGCGAAAAATATCAGCTAATTGATCATTTGACACAATCCATCCAACACGAACGCCAGGAACAGAATACGTTTTTGATAAGCTATTAGTTGAGATTCCCTTGTCATAGAGGTCAACAATAGCTGGAACGTCTATATTGTCTTCCAGTGGTTTATAAACTTCATCAGAAACAATATAGGCACCAATTTGATTGGCGATGGACACTAATTCTTCCAAAAATGCCCTGTCCATAACAGCACCAGTAGGATTATTGGCATTATTGATACAAATTATTTTGGTATTTGGTTTTATCAATTGGCGTAGGTTATCTAATGACGGTAACCAATTGTCTTCTTCATGAATTTTCCAAAGTGAAACATCGGCACCAAACGAACGTGGAATGTCATAAAGTTGCTGATAAGTAGGGTAAAGCGAAATGACATGATTTCCAGGTTCTATCAAACTATAGAGAGCTAAAAAGTTAGCTCCAGTAGCTCCATTGGTCTGCAGTATTTGACTTGGTTTAACAGTTTGATACAGCTTAGCAACTTCTTTTTTGAATTCTGGAGATCCCTCAATCCAACCATAATTCATTTTTTTCTGAAGTAATTCGTTGAGTAAGCTTTCTTTATTTTCGGGATTGAGTTCCAAAATTTCTTCAAGGGTCATCGAAGCAATCGAACTACCAGCAATATCATAGATGGCATCATTTTCCCAGACATTTAACCATTCTTCAACACCAAACGCATTGATTTTCATAATTGTATCCTTTCTGACATTATCATATCATTTTTTATTTCAGAATGGTAAAAAGAGACAGGTGCGCCCCGCCTCTTTTTACCAGACTTTTGTGTCTATTAAAATGAAATTTGTCCTGTTACTAATCTAAAGATAGCAAGAAGGGCACCGGCAACAAGAAAGACTAATAAAATTAACTCAGCTTTTGAAAATACTTTTTTGACGCCTTTTTGTTTACGTGCTTGGATATAGAAGAATATTCCTACTAAGTAAGCAATTAAACAAAGTAAGAAGTAGTCGATACCAGAAGCCCAAATGACCCAAATGAAGAACACAGAACCAATTAGTCCTAGAAGCATTTGTTTAGTGTCATTTAAGGATTTGGATAATTTTGTCTGATAGAGAACGACATATAGCCAAGAGATAAACATGGCAGCTGTACAGAGAGCATAGGCAAATTGGTAAGCAGATTCAGTGAAGAGCAAAGTAAACATGAAAACTTGTGTTAAGGCTGTCATGAAAAAGAGTGAGTAGGTAGGAACACCTTGACCATTTAATTTACCAAATTTAGCAGGCAATAGGTCTTTTTGGGCCATGATTAGGGTTGTTTCAGCGGGAAGCATTGTCCAAGACAACCAAGCACCGAAAATAGAAATAATTAATGCGATGTTGACAACAATTGGGAACCAGCTTCCAACATTTTCTGCTAGGACATATCCCATAGCTGGATTTGGAAGTCCAACAATTTGTTCACGTGCTAGGATACCATAGGGTAAAATGGAAGCAGCAATATAAACCACCAGAAGTCCAATAAGTCCAAGGACAGTTGATTTTCCAACGATTGCTTTACTACTAGCTCGATCAGACATCATGGCAGCTCCTTCAATACCAACAAAAACCCACATAATAACCATCATTGAGCTTTGAATTTGCTTAATAACAGATGATAGTTCGAAACTGCCAGAAGTTGTTCCCCAGAAATTATCCATAAATGTATTAACATCAAAGAAGAGTATAGCTAAAATAATATAAAAGGCAAGGGGAAGAAGTTTACAAAGAGTAATAATAGTGTTTAAAGAAGCGGCAGACTCTACACCACGATTAACTAAGAAATAAAGTCCCCATAGAATAACAGAAGCAACTAGAATAGATAATAGATTGCTACCGTCACCAAAGGCTGGGAAGAATCGTCCGATTGTCTTCATCATCATAGTTGCAAAGGCAACGTTACCTAACCAAGCAGATAGCCAATACCCCCAACCACTGATAAAGCCATTAAAGGGTCCAAAACCGTCTTCAGCGTAGCTAACAATACCTGAGAGCTCAGGTCTTTTATTAATGATATTAACGATAGATAGGCATAGAGTTAGTACCCCAAGACCAGCAATAAGCCAGGCCATTAAAGCCCCACCAGGTGATGCAGCATCAGCCATATCTGTAGGGATAGCAAAAATACCAGCGCCAATGGAAGAACTGATAATGAGGGCTGTTAAAGCAATAATCCCTAATTTTTTGGGTTCGTTAGACATAAGAAATACCTTTTCTTTCTGTTGTATTTAATTAATCTTTCACTATAATTGTACCACTTTCAGAAGCAATAAGCTCACCTAGATTTTCTAAAGAAGTAATAACAGCTTTAGAGCTTGGTTTATTATTAACAAAAGCCATAGCAGCTTCAACCTTAGGTAGCATTGAACCTGGTGCAAATTGTTCTTCTTTGATGTAGTCTTCTAATTCTGCTACTGATACACGTTCTAGTTTAGTTTGGTTTGGTTTGTTGAAGTTTACAAAGACGTAGTCCACTCCTGTCAAGACTATGAAAAGGTCCGCATCTACTGATTCAGCAAGTGTTTGCGAAGCAAAATCTTTATCTATAACAGCTTCAACGCCAGTTAAGTGACCGTTATCTTCTTGAATGACAGGAATACCACCACCACCAGCAGCAACAACCACAGAACCTTTATTTAAAAGAGTACGAACGGTGTCAATTTCTTTGATTTTGACAGGTTTTGGAGAAGCGACGACTTTACGCCAACCACGACCAGCATCTTCTTTAAAGGTAGATCCTGTACGTTCTTCTTCAGCTCTAGCTTCTTCTTCCGTATAGAAAGGTCCGATTGGCTTAGAAAGATTGTCAAAAGCAGGGTCATTTTTATCAACAATAACTTGTGTAATAACAGATGCTACTTCTTTTTCAATACCTTCATCTAGTAAAGCATTTTGTAAGGCATTTTGTAACCAGAAACCAATAGATCCTTCTGTCATAGCTACGAGACTGTCTAATGGAAAGGCAGGGTTTTTATCGGAATCAGCAGCGATATTTTGAAGTAAGAGATTACCAACTTGTGGTCCATTACCATGAGTGATGATCAACTCATCGCCATTTTTAATGAGTTTAACGAGGTGTTTAGCAGTATCTTCTAGAGCCTTTTGTTGTGCTTGAGCACTAGGGTCACTAGAAAGAATAGCATTTCCTCCCAAGGCTACAACGATTTTACGATTTGTCATGTTTTTCTCCTTAAAGTAACATTTTTGCCAATGATGAAAGGGCTGGGCTTTAGCCAGTCCAGCCCTTATAATAACGGTAGATAAATTAGTCGCTTAACTGTTTAAACTTTTGGAATAAAGAGATTTCCAAGAGTGGCTGCCATAACAGCTTTGATAGTGTGCATACGATTTTCAGCTTGATCAAAGTGACGACCATATTTACTACGGAAGACCTCATCTGTAACTTCCATTTCTTTAACACCGAATTTTTCTTCGATATCTTTACCATAAACGGTATTAGTGTCATGGAACGCAGGGAGACAATGTAAGAAAATTAAATCTTCGTTGTCAGCTTTTTTGATAAGATCCATATTGACTTGATATGGTGTCAATAATTTAACACGTTCTTCAAACTTATCTTCTTCTCCCATCGATACCCAAACATCGGTATAGAGGACGTCAGCTCCCTTAACAGCTTCGTCGGCATCTTCAGTGATGACTAATTTAGCGCCACTTTCTTTAGCGTAGCCTTCCGCAAGTGCAACAACTTCGTCTGAAGGGAATAGTTCTTTTGGTGAGAAGATGCGCACGTTAACACCGAGGATGGCACCAGTTACCAAAAGAGAGTTTGCCATGTTATTGCGGCCATCTCCACAGTAAACCAAAGTGATTCCTTCAAGTTTACCAAAGTTTTCTTTAACAGTTAGATAGTCAGCCAACATTTGAGTTGGGTGCCATTCGTCTGTAAGTCCGTTCCAAACAGGAACACCAGAGAATTCAGCAAGTTCTTCAACCATTTTTTGGCTGAATCCACGGAATTCAATACCATCAAACATACGTCCCAATACTTTAGCAGTATCTTCGGTTGATTCTTTTTTCCCTAATTGAATATCATTAGCACCTAGATATTCTGGATGAGCACCAAGATCGATGGCAGCAGTTGTAAAAGCAGCGCGTGTACGTGTAGATGTTTTTTCAAATAAGAGGGCAATATTTTTACCTTCTAGGTAACGATGTGGGATACCTCGTTTTTTAAGGTCTTTCAAATGAGCTGAAAAATCAATGAGGTATTCGAGCTCTTCACGGGTAAAATCTTTTTCTGCTAAAAAACTACGTCCTTGAAATACTTGAGTCATAAGTGTTATTCTCCTATTCTTTTTGTCTATTTGCTATAAATTAATTTTGAGTACAATAGGGTTAGTATATTTGACTATAACTGTATACCGACCCTATATCTAGCTGCCTTAGATTACATTAAATTTCTTCACGTTCGAAAGGCATTGACATACAACGTGGTCCACCACGACCACGAACCAATTCACTTCCGTGAATCTTGATTAATCGAAGACCTTTAGATTCAAGGATTGCATTAGTGATAGTGTTGCGATTGTAAACAACGACTACCCCTGGAGCAATTGTCAATGTGTTTGATCCATCGTTCCACTGTTCACGACCAGCAGCGACGAGATTGTCTCCACCACAGCGAATGAGTTCAACTTTTTCAACACCAAGATTTTCAGCCAGTACTTCAGCTAAATCACCAGTTTCTTCAACGATTTTAAGAGCTTCATTTTCATAAGTAACAGAGTAAACTCTCAAATCTCCTTCGATTTCTGGATGAATAGTGAACTTATCGTAGTCAACCATTGTAAACACTGTGTCAAGGTGCATGAATTTACGGTTATTGGCAAATTCGAAAGCCAATACTTTCTTGAAACCAAGGTCCTTTTTAAAGATGTTAACCAATAATTTTTCAATAGAAGCAGCATCAGTACGTTGAGAGATACCGACAGCTAGAACATCTTTTGAGAGTACTAACTCATCTCCCCCCTCAATACGTGTGTTTTCATCACGGTCGTACACCATAGGAACTTTTCCGCCACCATAGATTGGATGATGCGTAAAGATATATTTACCGTAAAGTGTTTCGCGATTACGTGTTTCAGCAAACATATGGTTTAGTGACACACCGTTACCAATAGTTGCAAAAGGGTCGCGTGTGAAGTATAGATTTGGCATTGGATCGATAGCAAATGGGTAGTCAGATTCAACCAAATCAGTCAATCCTTTTTCTTCATCTGGAATGTCAGGAAGTTCTGATTTTTGAATACCTGCCATGGTTTTTTCAACGAGTTCTTGGTTATCTTCGATGGACAAGAGCAACTCGCAAATTGCTTTTTTAGTAGAACGGCCACGGATATTAGCTTCTGAAAGATACTCGTCAATGAAAGCTTCTCTAATTTCTGGAGTTGTTAGAGATTCAGCAGTTAGAGTCTCTAAGTAGAGTACCTCCACGCCTTCATCACGAAGAGCTTGAGCAAAGGCGTCATGCTCTTTTTGAGCATCTTCTAAAAATGGAATATCATCAAATAGAAGACGTTCAAGATAATCCGGCATAAGGTTTTCAATTTCTTTACCTGGACGATGCAACATGACTTTTTTGAGTTTTCCAATCTCTGAGAAAACATGAATTGGACTTGTGTGAGACATACTATTCTCCTTTCATGATGGTGAGATTATAAATGCTATCTCAGTTTGTTTACGCTTTCATTTTACTATTTTTTTAAAAAAAAGAACGGATTATTTCACAGCTAAACTGTTAAAAAGTTAACAGTTTCTAGGTGGAAAATGTATCATTATATAAATGTAAGTGTTTTCTATACGTTTTTAAACGTATTTAATTCAAAAATGATAATTTATCAATTCAAAAAATCCTTAAAAAATGAAAATAGAGATCTCTATTTTCATAGGCGACTATTTTGGAAAAAAGATTATTTAGCTCAGATTTATTTTAGTATGTTTTTGATCTAAAATTATTTGTTGTGTTTTAGCCGATAAGAAATAGTTAGCTTTTTCTTCAATAAAATCTAAAGCATTTTTAAATTCTGCTTCTTTTGTGATATCAATCAATTCAATGACTAAAAAAGCATTGACGGTTTGATCCGTAATCATGGTCCTGGCTCCATCCCGCCAATTAAAGCAGCGACAAACTGCACCAGCATTATCAATATAAGCCAATTCACCTGGTAGAGTAGGCTTATTTTCATCATCTCCGATAAGGAAGAACTCATCCCCACCATTAGTAATGGTTAATCTCAAATCCCCTTCAAATGTATCAAAATCTTCTGCACCAATAGGTAAAGCAAATTGGAGACTGGCAGCATTGTAGATATCAACCAGAGGGCTTATTGATGTGACAGGATTGCCTGAATCAACACGTTTTAGAAGTGCTTCAATGCTCGAACGGGCCCCTTTTTTAGTTTTAAATTGTTGGTAAGCTTTTCGATAAGTTTGGATGACATCATTCTGGCTAAATTGCTCTTCTTGGAGATGTTTTTTTGCTAGGTTATTACTAAGGGATAGTAGCTGTTCTAGTTCGTCTACTAGGTCTTCATTCATTTGGTAGTTATGGATTAATATAACTCCAATTTTAGAATGGGGAAACAACTTCCAGTAACTATCATCAACAATAAATTTTTTCATGTGAAGTCTCCTTTTTAGATGATATGTAAGCACATTATGTCATAAGAAAATTAAAAAAGCAATAATATTTAAGCTATTCAAAATACTTAACTGGTAAAAAAATAGTCTTGTCTTGTGTTTTTTGATATAATATCTATAAGTTGCTGTAGACAAATAGGCTGAAAGGAATGTTTCGCAAACCAGAGTGATTTCAAAAGAACAGTATATCTATTTAAGAGGATTAGAGGATTTCAAACATTTTACTATTGAGCAGTTTGATCACATTGTTGCTCATATTAAGTATCGTAAGGCCTTAAAAAATCATACCTTGTTTTTTGAGGGAGATAAACGTGATACCTTATTTTTGATAGAAACAGGGCATGCTAAGTTAGAGCAAGTAGATGTTTCGGGAGATTTTATTTATACTGATTATGTGAGACAAGGAACCATTTTTCCGTATGGAGGGCTCTTTCTAGAGGAACATTACCATTTTTCAGCTGTTGCTATTACAGATGTCACTTATTTTTTAATCCCTGTGGCACTGTATGAAGAATATTCACAGAACAACATGAATCAGATGAGACACTTGTGTCAAAAATACTCACGCTTACTACAAATTCATGAAATAAGATTACGAAATATGGTTACTTCAAGTGCTAGGACACGTGTTGTTCAAACCTTGGCGACTCTTCTATTAGAAGTACCAACTGAAGAAGGTTATCTACCGTTTCCCATTACAACAACTGAGATCGCTAGCATGAGTGCGACGACTCGTGAGACAGTAAGCCATGTACTTAAAGAATTGCGGAAGCAAGATATTGTTGATTTGAAGGGAAAAAAATTATTATATAGCAATAAGCATTATTTTAAAAAATTTTTGGAATAAGGAACTGATATGAATAAAAAAGAGGCACGACATCAATTGATTCGTTCGTTAATCACAGAGACAAAGGTTCATACTCAGCACGAGTTAAGAGAGCTCCTTGAAAAAAATGGTATTTCTGTAACTCAGGCTACGCTATCACGTGATATGAAAGAACTCAATCTCATTAAAATTAATGATATTAATCATGAATCAACAGAAACTTATTATGAAATTCATAGTATTTCTCAAGAACGTTGGGAAAAACGTTTACGCTTCTATATGGAAGATGCGCTTGTGATGTTGTTTCCTGTACAACATCAAGTTGTTTTAAAAACACTACCGGGTTTGGCACAATCTTTTGGTTCTATTTTAGACTCTATTTTATTACCGGAAATTCTAGCAACCGTTTGTGGCGATGATACTTGTCTGATTATTTGTGAAGATAATGAGAAGGCACAACAATGTTTTGAAAAACTAAGTCAATACACACCTCCATTTTTCTTTTCAAAACGGTAGGTCCTTTCTTTATAAAAGGATGCTTAGATAATCATAGGTATTCGTTTTAAGATAAGATGAAAGTAAGCTGTATTGACAATGATATGTCAGATTATTACGCTTATTACTAGTGAAGAAGCAAGTTCTATTAGGAACTTGTTTCTTTTCGTAAAGGAATAACTCTTATAAAAAGCAGATTTTAAATGAGATATTGCAATTAAAAGTTCGTAAAAATACAGAAACTTTTTATTTTTAATTTTAAGAGGTTCTTGTTGAAATATCGGTTGACAAAATATTTTAGCATGATATGATAGTAAAAATAAAATTTAATTACAAGCATAAAAGGAGAATATTTCATGTCAAATTGGGAATCTAAATTTTTGAAAAAAGGCTTTACCTTTGATGATGTCCTACTCATTCCAGCAGAGAGTCATGTTCTACCAAATGAGGTGAACATGCAGACAAAATTAGCTGATAATTTGACTTTGAATATTCCTATTATTACAGCAGCCATGGATACAGTCACAGACAGCAAGATGGCAATTGCTATTGCACGTGCGGGTGGACTTGGTGTTGTTCATAAAAACATGTCAGTTCAAGCTCAAGCAGAAGAAGTACGTAAAGTTAAACGTTCGGAAAATGGCGTTATTATTGATCCATTCTTCTTAACGCCAAATCAAAAAGTTCATGAAGCGGAAGACCTCATGCAACGCTATCGTATTAGTGGTGTTCCTATTGTAGATTCTATGGATAACCGTAAATTGGTGGGGATTATCACTAACCGTGACATGCGTTTTATCTCAGACTATAATTCCTTTATTTCAGAACATATGACAAGTGAGAATCTTATTACTGCAGAAGTTGGTACTGATTTGGCTACAGCCGAGCGTATCCTCCATAAGCACCGCATCGAAAAGTTACCACTTGTTGATGAGCAAGGTCGTCTTTCAGGATTAATTACTATTAAGGATATTGAAAAAGTTATTGAGTTTCCTAATGCTGCTAAGGATGAATTTGGTCGTCTTTTGGTTGCAGGGGCTGTAGGTGTTACGTCAGATACGTTTGAACGTGCTGAAGCTCTCTTTGAGGCAGGTGCAGATGCTATTGTTATTGATACAGCACATGGTCATTCAGCAGGTGTTCTTCGTAAAATTGCTGAAATTCGATCACACTTCCCAACCAAAACATTGATTGCTGGTAACATCGCAACAGCAGAAGGAGCTCGTGCTCTTTATGATGCTGGTGTCGATGTGGTTAAAGTTGGTATCGGACCAGGTTCAATCTGTACAACGCGTGTTGTTGCGGGTGTCGGTGTTCCTCAAATCACAGCTATTTATGATGCTGCTAGTGTTGCGCGTGAGTATGGTAAAACGATTATTGCTGATGGTGGCATCAAGTATTCAGGGGATATTGTCAAAGCTCTTGCAGCTGGCGGTAATGCTGTCATGCTTGGATCAATGTTTGCTGGTACAGATGAAGCACCGGGTGAAACAGAAATTTTCCAAGGTCGTAAATACAAATCATACCGTGGTATGGGGTCGATTGCAGCCATGAAGAAAGGCTCAAGTGACCGTTACTTCCAAGGTGCTGTTAATGAAGCTAATAAACTTGTTCCAGAAGGTATCGAAGGACGTGTTGCTTACAAAGGTTCTGCAGCCGACATTGTCTTCCAAATGCTTGGAGGAATTCGTTCAGGAATGGGTTATGTTGGAGCTGCTAACCTTCAAGAACTTCGTGAAAATGCTCAATTCGTTGAAATGTCAGGTGCAGGCCTCAAAGAAAGCCATCCACATGATGTTCAAATCACAAATGAAGCTCCTAACTACTCTGTCCACTAGGAAATAGATATTCAAAGAGGGTGCAACAAAAAATCAGTAATTTACAGCGGTTGATTTCTTTGTTTCACGTTTGCAGAGTGGTGTAGAACTGTAAAAACTGATAAAATTAGCGCAATAGAACCCACTTAACCACTGAATATTGATTAGCTATTTAATAAGAATTGAGAGACTAGGATTTTTACTCTAGTCTCTTTTGGTGACTTACAAAAATAAGAAATGTTTTGACATTAGAAATAAATAAAACCATTGACAAGGCGAGTAAACTTTATTAAAGTATTTTAGTTATGATTTTTATCATAATGCTTAGTCATGGTTTGCCTATGATGTTAAGAGCATATATTTAATGACATTTTTTAATGAAAGGTATCTATTGTGGAAGGTATTATTTTTGCATTGGTTCCTATGTTTACATGGGGATTGATTGGATTTACATCAAATAAGATTGGTGGTACTGCCAATCAACAAACACTTGGTTTAACAATCGGAGCACTTTTATTTGCACTTGTTTCTTGGATTGTTGTCAGACCTGAAATGACGTGGACGCTCTGGATTTTTGGTATTATTGGAGGTTTACTTTGGTCTGTTGGGCAAAATGGTCAATTTCATGCCATGAAGTATATGGGTGTTTCTGTAGCACAACCTCTTTCAAGTGGTTCTCAGTTGCTATTAGGTAGCTTAGTTGGAGCTCTTGTTTTTCATGAATGGACGAAAACAATTCAATTTGTTCTTGGTTTATCAGCGCTTGTGATTTTGCTTGTTGGTTTCTACTTTTCAAGTCGTCAGGATAAATCAGAGTCTATTGAAGGTTTGGCAGAGAGAGATTTTCCAAAAGGTTTTAGAGCTTTGACTTATTCAACACTCGGCTATGTTTCTTATGCTGTTTTATTTAACAATATCATGAAATTCGATGCCCTTTCTGTGTTACTGCCAATGGCAGTTGGAATGTTTTTAGGGGCGCTCTTCTTTATGAGAGGGAATGTTGCTTTTGAACGTGTTGTTCTAAAAAATTCTGTTGTTGGTTTGCTATGGGGAATTGGTAACATCTTTATGTTACTTGCCGCCGCTCAAGCTGGCTTGGCAATTGCTTTTAGTTTTTCACAATTAGGAACGGTTATTTCCATTGCAGCAAGTATTCTCTTTCTTGGGGAGAAAAAGACTAAAAAAGAGCTCCAATGGATTTTTATTGGCACAGTTTTATTTGTTATTGGAGCAGTCCTATTAGGTATTGTAAAATCATATTAAAAAATCAGGTTCTGTTTAGGAACCTGATTTTATTGTACCTTGATTAATGGTAAAGACAGTCATATTCTCTGGAACTTGTTTAAGGTGATCTAGACTTGTTGTAGTGATAAAGGTTTGCACGTTTTCTTTTAAGACAGCTTCAAGTAATTTAGCTTGTCGGTAGTTGTCAAGTTCACTCATAACATCGTCAAGTAAAAGAATGGGATAGTCTCCTGTTGACTGTTTAATCAGTTCAATTTCAGCCATTTTTAAGGAGAGAATCAAGCTACGATGTTGACCTTGACTACCGAAACTAGCATTCATATTATTGATAAAAAAAGCTATGTCATCTCGGTGTGGACCGATACCAGTATTTTTTTTGAAGATATCACGTCGATGTTGATTTGTCAGTTGTTGCAAATAATCTTGACGCAATGTTGACAAATCTGTAAACTTCACAGAAGAATTGTAAGTGATTGTTAGTGTCTCTGTATCTTCTGAAATAGTGGCATGATGCTTAGCTGCCTCAATTTCCAAATCTTTAATGAACTGATGTCTATGTATTATAACGCGACTACCAAAGTCAGCCAGTTGTTCATCTAAGACTGATAAAAAGGTGGTGTCAACTTTCTCAGTATTTTTTAAATAGGCATTCCGTTGTTTTAAGACATGATTGTATTGGCTTAGATCTGATAGATAGATGGTTTTAATCTGTCCTAAATCAATATCTAAAAATTTTCGCCTTAAGCTGGGTGAGCCTTTAATCAGCTGAAGATCTTCAGGAGCAAATAAAACGACTGTTAAATTCCCGATATAATCTGACAGGCGATTTTGTTTTAAATGATTGACCTTTGTGATGCGCCCTTTATCTGATAGGTGAATTTCTAAAGGCACTTTACCATTTTGTTTATGAACAATGCCAGAAAGATGAAGATTATCTTGATTAAAAGCAATCAATTCTTTATCGGAGCGCGTACGATGACTACGTGTCAGGGATAAAAAGTAGATAGCTTCTAAAAAGTTCGTCTTTCCTTGGGCATTGCGACCAATAAAAACATTCAAATTCGGAGAGAAGTTAGCTGAAATATCTAGGTAATTACGATAGTGGTTGAGAGTAATGCTTTCAATCCACATGATTTACATACCAGGAAAGCGCACAGGTTTTTTAGTTTGTTTGGCAGTTTTTGCTGTTTTATTAGCTTTTTTGACCTGTTTCTTATTGTCTTTATTCATGTTTTTTACTAATTCAGCTACCCGATTTTTTTCATCTAAATCAAGCTGGTGCTGTTTAAATTCTTCTTTACTTGGCTGAATAAGAGTAATCGTGATCCCCTGATTAAGCAGTTCAACTTTGTCCCCACGACGTAATTTTTTCCCACGACGTTTTTCATCTTGACCATTAAATAGGACAGTATTGTCAGCCAAATAGCCCTTTATAGCACCTCCACTTTGGATGATGCTAGTTTCTTTTAAAAGAGCTTGTAGGGTAATATAGTCGTCAAATAGTTTGTAATCCATTAGTCTCTCCATATCTTATTTGAAGCCATTATACCATAAAAAATGGTATAATTTATGGAACTACTCTTTCTCAAAGGAGCCTAAATGGAAATTGTCAAAGGTGTCAATTTGCACCTCATTAAGAATGAATCTTTGAAAACTGTTCAGGTCAAATGCCGTTTTAGTGGTTACTTGGATAAGAAAAATGTAGCAAGAAGAGTTTTAGTTGCTCAGATGCTAGAGACTGCCAGTAAAGCTTACCCAACCAATCGCCATTTGCGAAAAAAATTAGCTAGTCTTTATGGTGCAAGCTTGTCAACTAACGTTATGACAAAAGGGTATACACATTGCGTTGACATCGATGCCTCTGTGATTAGTGATGCCTATAGTTTTGAATCGCATTCGTTATTAGAAGAATTACTAGATGTCTTTAAAGAGATTTTGTTCAATCCTTTAATCACGACAGAGCAATACCAGCCTGCTAGTTTTGAATTAGAAAAACAAAATGTTATGGCAGCGATTGACACTGAAAATGAAGATTTATTTTATGTAGCTGACCAAGAACTTAAAAGACAATTTTTTGGTGATGATTGTCAGGCTTTGTCAACATTGACAACTAAAGAACTCTTAGAAAAAGAAAATTCTTTCACAGCCTATCAGGAGTTTCAACGCATGTTGCAACATGATCAAATTGACATTTTTATTGTCGGTGACTTTGATGATTATGAAGTCATCAAGATTTTTCACCAGTTTCCATTCAAAGAACGTCATTTAGATTTAACTCTACTTTACAAACAAGATTATACTAATGTCATTTCAGAATATCTGGAGCAAAAAGACAGTAAGCAAAGTATTTTAACGATTGCCTATCATCTGCCTTTTAACTATGGTGATCCGGAAATGGCATCAGTCGCCGTTTACAATGCGTTGTTAGGGGAGCTACCTACTTCCAAATTATTTGTTAATATTAGGGAGAAGAAGGGATTGGCTTATGCTATCGGAAGTCACTATGATTCGTTTTCACAATTATTCACAATCTATGCGGGGATTCAAAAAGCGAATAAAACCTTAGCTTTACGACTGATTTTAAAACAGACTAAAGAATTGCGTTTAGGAAAAGTGACAAAAGCTGAAATTGAGCAAGCAAAAATTGTATTAAAAAATCAACTATTAGCTGCTCAGGATTACCCTAAACAATCCATTGAGCTAGCCTATCATCACCACTACTTTAATAGAGATAATTCAATTGACAACTTGTTGACAGAGATTGACAATGTTAGTAAAGAGTCTATCATTGCCGTTGCTAAAAGAATGAAGTTACAAGCCATATATACTCTAGAAGGGAACGCTTAAGATTGCAGAGAAATAATCGCGAATATCCAGATTTGAAACTGTTAGTTCAGCATGTAAAGCTTGACTGTGGTTTACAGTTGGTCTTGATACCTCGTCCAAACTTTAATGAAAAGCAAGTGATGATTGCAACTAATTTTGGATCTACTGCTAGCTCCATTAAACTTGCTGATGATCAAGTAGATTATCCTTTTGGAGTGGCTCATTTTTTAGAACATAAGATTTTTGAAATGAGTGATGGTAAAGATGCTTTAGAAGATTTTACAGCTCTGGGAGCAGAGGCCAATGCCTTTACGACTTATCAGCAAACAGTTTACTATTTTTCAACAGTTAATGAGATTAAGGAAGGTATCAAACAACTGATTACTTTAGTCAGAGAAAGGCATATGACACAGGAGAGTGTTAATGAGGAACGGCCAATTATTCAAAATGAAATTTTGATGTATGAAGATGATAGTGATTATCAAATGAATAAAGCCCTTTTAGCTAACCTATATCCCGATACAGCTTTGAGTGAAGACATTGCAGGAAATGAACAGACTATAGAACAAATTCGTTTGAGTGATCTGACTTCCGCCCATGATTATTTTTATCAACTGAATCAATTAACAATGGTTATTGTAGGTGAAATTGAAATTGACAACATTGTCAATGTAATTGACAGATTTGTAAACAAGGATATCGATAACACGCCAATCACTATTATGCCGATTCAAACACTTCCTATTGTCACATCAAGTCGCTTGTCAATGGATGTCACGCAACCTAAGCTAGGATTGGGCTTTAGGGTCGTAGATGAGCTAGAAGGAATGACTTGTCAGTACTATAAGACAGGCTTGAGGTTGTTTTTATCTATGTTACTGGGATGGACCTCTGAGACCTATCAAGCTTGGTATGATAACGGGCTAATTGATTATTCTTTTGATTTTCACCTTGAAGTCACTTCACAATTTAAATTTGTAACGATTACTTTTGATACGGATCAGCCGATTGCTATGACTGGAAAAGTGAAGAGATTGTTCCAAACATTTGCAACTAATGCTGACTTTTCAGAAGAGCACCTGATTCTTTTGAAAAAAGAAATGTATGGTGATTTTATAAAATCTTTAGATTCGATTGATCAGTTAGCCAATCAAGTGACACTTGCTTTGGCGGATGGTACAGATTATTTGGAAACAGGAGAACTTATCCGTAAGATATCATTGGAAGATATCCATAAGATAGCAAACCATTTTGTGTCTCATATGGAAGCAACCACTGTTACTATTTTTCCAAAATAAGTCATGGGAAAATAATGTATTTTTTGATATACTAGAGATTAACAAAAAGGATTAGAAATGAGGGGATAGTACGTGATAAAAAAATCAGTTGGAATGCGACTAAGAGATGGTCGTGAATCTAAGCAATTTGGCCTTGATGATTTGGAGTCAGTAACTGGAATTAAGTCCTCTTATCTTCTATCCATGGAAATGGATCAGTTTTCACTTTTACCAAGTAAATCTTATGAAATTTCCTATATCAAAAAATATGCTGAAGCGGTTGATTTAGATCACGAGGAATTATTACGTGATTATCATATTGCTGTCGCTGAAAAGCAAGAGAGATTGGCAGCTCAAATAGTTTCTAACGATGAAGAAACGAAGAAGGATACCGCGTCTTACAGCCGATCAGATGGTGGGCAAAAATGGACTAGTCATCGTCAAATAAAAACATCGTCAACAAGAAAGAACTTTTTCTTTCCTATGGTGTCTATGCTAGTCTTGATTATCTTGGTTAGCTTAATGTTCTTTGTTTTTTGGAAACATGATGATTTGAATGTCAACCAAGAAGAAAGTCAAACATTTCAGCAAAGGTCAACAAGCCGTGAATCCTCAACGAGTCCATCTAGTGAATTACCGATTCTTGAGGTTACTCCATCAGTAGATGGTATTAATCTGACAGCACACTTATCTAAAGCCAGAAAACCTATAGATATTGTTTTTAGTTTGTCAGATGGAGCACAAGAAATATGGTTTTCGGTATCTAATTCAAACTATGAGTCAGGAGCAACTCTTAGTCAAGAAGTTCCAACGACTCGTGTAGTCTTGTCTGAGACTACTAATGGAACCCTTATAACGCTTGGAAACACTTCTGGCATAAAAATCACTGTAAACGGTCAGGAGCTTGATTTATCATCATTATTAGCCAATACAGTAGGCTACATCACATTAACGATTGAGTAAGGTACAATGACAAAAAAAGAAAATATTCCTAATTTATTAACTGTAATTCGCATCCTCATGATTCCTCTCTTTTTACTACTAACCTCTTTTTCTAATAGTCTATTTGGTCATACCGTAGCAGCGATTATCTTTGCAGTAGCAAGTTTTACAGACTACCTAGACGGTTATTTAGCGCGTAAATGGCGCGTGGTGACTAACTTTGGTAAGTTCGCTGATCCATTAGCTGATAAGATGCTTGTGATGAGTGCCTTTATCATGCTTGTTGGTTTGGGAATGGCGCCAGCTTGGGTATCAGCAGTTGTTATCTGTCGTGAGTTGGCTGTAACGGGACTTCGTTTACTTTTGGTTGAAACTGGTGGTGAAGTTTTGGCAGCAGCTATGCCTGGTAAGATTAAAACAGTGACTCAAATGTTAGCAGTTATTTTATTACTATGTCACTTAAACTTTCTAGGAACAGTCATGCTTTATATCGCTCTGTTCTTTACCATTTACTCAGGATATGATTATTTCAAAGGTGCTGGTTTCTTGTTTAAAGACACTTTTAAATGATGAGTGAGCTTATGATTGAGGTTTCAAATTTATTTTTTAAATACCAGGAAGATCAAGAAGATTATACTCTAAAAGATGTTTCGTTTCACGTGAAACCTGGAGAATGGTTGTCTATTGTAGGACATAATGGTTCAGGAAAATCAACAACAGCTCGGTTACTCGATGGTTTGTTACTAGCAGAATCAGGTGATATTCACATTTCTGGTAAAAAGTTAACTGAAGAAAATATTTGGGAAATTCGACAAGATATTGGTATGGTTTTTCAAAATCCTGACAATCAATTTGTTGGTGCCACTGTTGAAGATGATGTTGCATTTGGTCTTGAAAACAAGGGTATTAGTCATTCTGAAATGACCAATAGAGTCACAGAAGCTTTGGTATTAGTTGGGATGACGACATTTAAAACACGTGAACCTGCTAGACTTTCTGGGGGACAAAAGCAACGCGTAGCTATTGCAGGTGCTCTGGCAACTCGACCTAAAATTTTAATCTTTGATGAGTCAACGAGCATGTTGGATCCAGATGGACGTCATGAATTGTTAGAGACTATTCAAAAAATTCGCCAGCAGTTTGATATGACAATCATTTCAATTACCCATGATTTGGATGAAGTTGCTCTTAGTGATCGTGTTATTGTCATGAAGTCGGGTGAAATTGAGTCCATTTCAACGCCTAGAGAACTCTTTTCACGAGGTAATGATTTGGTGGCTCTTGGTTTAGATTTACCATTTACCGTTCGTCTGCAGGAATCTTTGCAGGACATTGGATGGCAACCAAAAGAATATAGAACAGAAACAGAATTGGAAGATGACTTATGGGAATTTCTCTCAAAAATGTAAGTTATACCTATCAAGCTGGGACACCCTTTGAAGGGCGTGCCCTTTTTGATATTGATTTGACGATTGAAAAGGGTTCATATACGGCTTTTATTGGACATACTGGTTCAGGTAAATCAACGATTATGCAGCTTTTAAATGGTTTGAATATCCCAACTGAAGGGACAGTTTATGTTGATGATTTTGAGATTGCTTCGTCTTCCAAACCTAAAGATATCAAGTCAGTAAGACAAAAGGTCGGACTGGTTTTCCAATTTCCTGAAAGTCAGTTATTTGATGAAACTGTTTTAAAGGATGTAGCTTTTGGACCACAAAATTTTGGTGTGTCTGTAGAAGAAGCTGAAGACCGTGCTCGTCAGAGTTTGAAACAAGTAGGAATTTCTGAAGATTTATTTGATCAAAATCCATTTGATTTATCAGGTGGGCAAATGCGTCGAGTTGCCATTGCAGGTATTTTAGCTATGCAACCAGAAATACTTGTTTTAGATGAACCGACAGCTGGTCTAGATCCTAGAGGGCGAAAAGAGTTAATGACCTTATTCAAGGAATTACATGATCTAGGAATGACTATTGTCTTGGTAACGCATTTGATGGATGATGTTGCTGATTATGCTGATTGTGCCTATCTTCTTGAAAAAGGGCAAATCGTCGCTCAAGGAAGACCGATTAATCTTTTCCAAGATGTTGCTTTTTTAGAAGAAAAGAAGGTTGGAGTGCCTAAAATCACAAAATTTGCTTATCAGTTGCAAAAAAGAGGTCTCGTATTACCATCATTACCGATCACAATAGAACAGTTTAAGGAGGCAATTAAACGTGGATAAGTTAATATTAGGTCGTTATATTCCTGGTGATTCTCTTGTCCATCGCTTGGATCCTCGCAGTAAATTGATCGCAATGATGTTGTTCATTATTGTTGTCTTTTGGGCAAATAATGTAGTGACTAATATCATCATGCTAGTATTTACTTTGATTGGGGTTGTTCTTTCCAAGATTCCAGTCAAGTTCTTTATTAACGGTGTCAAGCCGATGATTGGGATTATCTTATTTACCACTTTGTTTCAAGTTTTCTTTACGACACAGGGGAATCCATTATTTACTTTTTGGGTATTTAAAATTACGGACTTTGGCTTGGCTCAGGCTTTGTTGATTTTCATGCGTTTTGTTTTAATCATTCTGATGTCAACGATATTGACCTTGACGACAATGCCTTTAAGTTTAGCTGATGCAGTGGAGTCTCTTTTAAAACCTTTACGTGTTTTCAAACTACCAGCACATGAAATAGGTCTAATGCTATCGCTTAGTTTACGTTTTGTTCCAACTTTAATGGATGATACGACGAGAATCATGAATGCACAGAGGGCGCGTGGTGTTGATTTTGGTGAGGGAAACCTTATGCAGAAAGTTAAAACGATTATTCCTATCCTGATACCCTTATTTGCGTCAAGTTTCAAGAGAGCCGATGCTTTAGCTACTGCTATGGAATCACGTGGTTATCAAGGTGGAGATGGTCGGACAAAATATCGTCAACTCAAGTGGCAGTTATCTGATAGTCTAACGATTTTAGCCTTTCTGCTACTTGGTGTCACATTATTTATGCTAAAAACAACTGTTTAAAAAAGG
>NZ_JBLOJT010000060.1:0-10654 GCF_047785745.1 Streptococcus pluranimalium
GTTAATTATAAGTCACCCACTACAGTTGACGAAGAGCCTTTATTTTTCTGTACGATCTAAATTGCGTAATAATTCGTCAATTTTGTTGCCATATTCAATAGATTTGTCTTTTTCAAATGATAAATCAGGAATTTTATACATGTGGAGGTTTTTACCTAGTTCACGTTTAATCGTTCCTGTGGCTTTTTCTAAACCAATTTGTGCTTTTTGATTGTCAGAAGCTAGTTCACTGTGGATAGTGTAGTAAACTTTTGCCGCTGATAAATCACCCAACATTTGAACATCCGTGATGGTAACATCTTGGACACGTGGGTCACGAACCTTGAGACGCAAGATTTCATTGACTTCACGTTTGATTTCCATACCAACACGATCTACACGATGATTTGCCATATGTTTCTCCTTTCAATTCATTAAGACAAAAGCTAGACTAGCTGCCTAGCTTCCACTTTATCTTTCATTGTCAAGGTTATTAAAGACTCGAAAAAGGTTATTTTCGAACAATTTCTTCCATGATGTAAGCTTCAATAGTATCATCAACTTTAAGATCATTGAAGTTCTCAATCATGAGACCACCTTCTTGGGCATTTCCAACTTCTTTAACGTCATCTTTATAGTGTTTCAAACTAGCTAGTTTGCCATCAAAGATAACCACGCCATCACGAATGACACGAGCACTTGAATCACGTGTGATCTTACCATTGATAACCATAAATCCACCGATAGTACCCACTTTAGAAACTTTAAAGGTTTCACGGACAATAGCTTCCCCAAGAACTTTTTCTTGGTACTCTGGATCTAATTTACCTTTCATAGCTTCTTCGACTTCTTCGATAACTTTATAAATGATACTGTGAAGACGAATTTCAACGTCATCGGCATCTGCTTGTTGACGTGCCTGTGGTGTTGGACGAACGTTGAAACCAATGATAACAGCATTTGAAGCTTCTGCCAAAGTAATATCAGACTCATTAATCGCACCTACCGCTGAGTGAACGACATTGACACGGACACCTTCTACTTCGATTTTAAGAAGTGAAGCTGCCAAGGCTTCTACGGAACCTTGTACGTCAGCTTTGATGATAACATTAACAGTCTTAATTTCACCTGCTTTAAGCGTATCAAAGAGATTTTCAAGACTAACACGTTGTGTATTTTGACGTTGTTTCATAAGGGCACGTTTAGCACGTTCTTCACCAGCTGCACGCGCTGCTTTCTCATCTGCATAAACAGCAAAGTGATCACCTGCCATTGGTGTTTCATTCAACCCGGTAATAGAAACAGGTGTTGATGGTTCAGCTGTTTTAACACGACGACCAAGGTCGTTTACCATAGCACGAACACGTCCAAAGGTATTACCAACAACAATTGGATCTTGAACATTAAGTGTTCCTTGTTGAACAAGAAGAGTAGCAACAGCACCTTTACCTTTATCAAGGCGAGCCTCAATAACAGTACCAATGGCACGAACAGTAGGATCAGCTTTTAGCTCTTCCATTTCAGCTACAAGAAGGACTGTTTCAAGCAATTCGTCGATATTTTGACCGAATTTCGCCGAAATTTCGACAAACTCTGAATCACCACCCCAAGCTGTTGAGATAACACCATGCTCAGCCAATTCTCCGATAACACGTTCTGGGTTAGCCCCTGGTTTATCAATCTTGTTAATGGCAACAATGATTGGAACCTCCGCAGCTTTTGAATGGTTAATTGCCTCGATAGTCTGTGGCATAACGCCATCATCCGCGGCTACAATCAAAATGGTAACGTCTGTGACAGATGCACCACGCGCACGCATTGAGGTAAAGGCTGCGTGACCTGGTGTATCCAAGAAAGTGATTTTCTTACCATTTGTTTCGATTTGATAAGCACCGATATGCTGAGTGATACCACCAGCTTCTCCAGTCGCAACGCGTGAGTTACGAAGGGTATCAAGAAGCGTTGTTTTACCGTGGTCAACGTGACCCATGATAGTAACAACAGGTGCACGTTCAACTAACTCATCAGCATTAAGATAATCTTCATCTGCAAAGAAACGTTCAATATCAGCATCATCTACTTCAACTTTAGCACGTGCTTCAATGCCATAATCAACCATCAAGAGTTCAATGGTGTCACCATCTAATGATTGGTTCTGGGTAGCCATAACTCCCATCATAAAGAGTTTCTTAACAATTTCTGCAGGTTCACGTTTGATACGTTTTGCAATTTCAGCAACCGTCATCCCTTCAGTATATTCAAATTCCTTAGGTAATTCGTGGAATTTCCGCTCTGTTACTGGCTTTGGAGCACTGTTAGCATTACGATTGTTTTTACCTTTTTTATTTTGTTTATTTTTATTCCAGTTACTATTTCTTTGATTTCTCACTTGGTTTTGATTCGTCCAATTTTTCTTATTTTTACTTTGCTTAGGACCATCTTCATTCTGATTTGAAAAATCACGCGATTTTTCAGGACGACCCTGTTTTTTGCGACGGTTGTCTGATTGACTCGAAACAACTTGCGTTGGCATATCAGCAACCCGAGGTTTATTTGAAGCATCTGCTACGAGACGAGCATTATCTTGAGCTTGTTGTTCTTTTTCAATCTCAGCCTGTTTAGCTTTACGAGCCTGTTCTTTGGCCATTTGAGCCTGGCGTCGCGCTTCTTCTTGCTCACGGAAACGTGATTCACTTTGACGTGAGTACTCAGCGTTTTGTTCAGCTTTTAGAGCGGCAGCACGTGCTTTAAAATCGATTTTTGGTCTAGATTGTTGCTGACGATTCTGCGAGCTATTGTTATTAAATCGATTCTCATTACCTCGATTGTTACGGTTTGATTGGTCGTGACGTCGGTCATTATTTGGACGATTATCTTGTTGACGTCCTCCTTTAGGATGACCTTGTTGATGACGACTATCTTGACGGCGATCATTCGAACGGTTATCACGACGCTTTTGACCACTCCCGTTTCTGTTATTTCGACTTTCACCGTTACTACGACGATCTGCTTCAGCCTTAGCTTTGGCTTCACGTTCTGCTTTGAAGTTACGACTTTGTGGACGTGGTTTTGCAACCACTGTTCCTGCTACTTCAGCTTTTGGATGAGATTCCTCAACTTTTGGAGCAGTTGTTGTTTTTGGTTTATCACTTACCACTGATTTAGTAACTTGCTGAGCTTCAGTTGTACTTGACACTTGTTTTTCAGTTGCCTTTGGTGTTACAGTACCTTTGAAGGCCGCAGTAAGACGATCAGCATCCTTACCTTCTACACTTGATGCGTGACTTTTCACAGCCATGCCCAATTCCTGAGCTTTGACGACAACTTCCTTACTTGCGACACCGACTTCTTTCGCAATTTCATATAAGCGTTTTTTTGACACGTGACGTCCTCCTATTCCTTATGCCATAAGAGTCCTCATTTTCTTTGAAAATCCAGCATCAACAATAGCGACAACCTTCCTAGGTTTTCCTACTGCCATGCTTAATTCCAGTGTGTTAAACACTGTGGAGACTTCTATTTGATAGTATTTACTTTTATCTGTAATTTTTTTAGTCAAATTATCACCAGCATCATTGGCTAGAAAAATTAATTTTGCTTCCTGATGTTGAATGGCTTTAACAACCAATTCCTCACCTGATATAACTTTTCCAGCTCGCTGTGCTAGTCCGATTAAATTGGCTAATTGTTGCTGATTATTCAAGACCGAGCTCTCTTCTTTTTACCTTGTGGTCAACGTAAGCAATCAACTCATCATAGAATTCATCAGAAACTGCTGTTTTGAAACTGCGATCAAAGACCCGTCTTTTCTTAGCTTCTTGGGCTTCTTGATTATCTAGTTTGATATAAGCTCCGCGACCATTCGCTTTTCCAGTTGGATCAATAAAAATGTCTCCCTCCTTGTTTTTCACAATTCGGAGCATGTCACGTTTATCAATCACATCACCAGAAACAAGAGACTTTCTTAAAGGTATTTTACGTGTTTTAGCCATAAACACCTCTATTTATTATTCTTCGTTAGATATTTCGTCAAGTGGCATGACATCCACATCTTGTTGGTTCACTTCAACTGACTCTTCCGCAGAGACAACTACCGCTTCTTCTGCCAAAGCTTGCTGAGCTTCCATTTCTTCGTATTCCGTAGCAGACTTAATGTCTATGCGGTAACCTGTTAAATGAGCCGCTAAGCGAACATTTTGACCACGACGACCAATAGCCAGTGATAATTTGTTATCAGGTACAACAACAGTTGCACGTTTGCTGTTTTCTTCGTCGAAGAGAACCATATCAACTTCAGCAGGGGCAATAGCATTGTAGATAAACTCTGCTGGATCTTCAACCCATTGGATAACATCAATGTTTTCCTCAACAGGTACTTCAATGCCTGTTTTAGCATCAATACGGGTTGGATGGAATTTGCTGATAACCTTCTTGATGTTTGAACCACCGCGACCAACAATCGTACCGATAGCATCAACATTAGGATTGTGGCTGCGAACCGCAACTTTTGTACGATCCCCAGCTTCACGAGAAACACTCATGATTTCCACTGTACCATCAAAGACTTCTGGGATTTCTTGCTCCATAATGCGTTTAATGAATTCAGGATGGCTACGACTAACGAAAACATTGACACCTCGAGGATTGTTTTCTACCTTGTAGACATAAACTTCAATACGATCATGTGATTTGAAAGTTTCACCTGGAATCTGATCTTGGTGTGACAACTGTGCTTCAAGTGATCCAAGATTAACATAGATAAAGCGTTGGTCAAAGCGCTCAACTGTACCTGTCATAATTTCACCTTCATGCTCCTTGTACTCGTTGAAAGTCACTTCACGCATTTGCTTGCGCATTTTTTCCATGATGGTTTGTTTAGCTGATTGTGCTGCAACACGGCCAAATTCAGTCACAGACTCTTCAAAACGAATCTTATCTCCTAATTCATAAGCTGAACTGATGGCTAAAGCATCTTTTAAACTAATCTCAAGTCGACTATCGAAAACTTCATCGACAACTTCACGAACCGTATATACCTGAAAATCAGCAGTCTTTTCATTGAATTCAATAACACAACTTTCTGCCTGACCATAGCGGCGTTTGTAAGCTGATTTCAAGGATTCCGTTACGGCATCAATGATATCTTCTTTATTAATGTGCTTTTCTTCTTCCAAAATACGGAAGGCTTCTAACATTTCTTTACTCATGTTTGTCTCGCCTTAATAATTAAGGCAATTCCTTTCTTTTCTGAATGATTAGATTATATTTTCACCGCTAAGCGGGCTTTGGCAACAGTTTGATAGGGAATATCAACAGTTTTATGCCGTGTCTTATCCAAGTAATCTATGGTCAAATTTTCACCATCAAAGGCGAGTAGATCTCCCTCAAAAACTTTGACTTTATCGATAGCTTTATAAAGACTAACATTAACATAGGAACCGACTGCGTTTTCCAATGCTTCCTTAGTTTTCAGTGGACGTTCTAAACCTGGACTAGACACTTCCAAAAAATATTGTTCTGGAAAGGGATCTGGTTTAATGGTATCTAGTAGCGGACTGATAACATCGGTTAATTCTGCCGTATCATCTACAGAGATACCACCAGGTTTGTCAACAAGAATACTAAGGATATAATCGCCACCCATTTTGCCATACTCGACATCAACCAGCTCATAAGGAGCCTTGATATGAGGCGTAACCAACTCAGTTACCTGTTCAACTATTGTTGCGATAATAATCCCTCCTTGCACAGACAAGAGGCGAAGTAATAACCTCGCCCCTTTCTCATTATTTTAATTAATCATATCACAATAGCTAGCAACTTGCAAGTCTAAAGAGTCCAGAATGCTTGTTCTCTCAGCATCTAATCTTCCTTAGCTAAATCGCCATTAATATCAAAGGTATACTTATGACCTTGTGTTAGACTTTGATAAAATCCTTTACCTTCATATAGCTGAAAAACACGAACATTTTCCCTTTCCTTATGATTGGGATAAACTTGCTCGACAAATGGATTTCCTGCTAAAACCTCTTCTAACTTTTCTTCCCCTAATTCACGTACTCTTCCTTCAACGCGAATCACTTGGATTAAGTAATCCTCTTGATGCATGCCCGTTATGGCAATATTAGGGTTTCCTTGTAATTGCTTATAAAATCGAGTTGTGGGACTTGTCATGAAAAAAATCCCCTTTTCATTTGCCAAGCCAATGTGAATAAAGCGAGCATGAGGTTGTCCTGCCGAATCCGTAGAGGCAATCACCGATGGAGACATTTTAGTTTCCAACAAATTCAAAATTTCTTTAACTTTCATAGCTACCTCCCTTTTTTGAAATCGCTTAACCTATCACTATTATAACACAATTGAAAATAAAAAGAAGCAAAGATGAAAGATTCCTAGCTTCTTTAGTCTTTATTGAATTTGGTAGGTGAATGGGGAGCGAATACCACCAAAACCTTGATATACCAATGGGATAAAAGGAGAGGAGGGGATTCGAACCCCCGAGCCCCGTTAAGGACTACACGCTTTCCAAGCGTGCGCACTCGGCCACTATGCGACCTCTCCATCAAAAAGCGGAAATTTCCGCTTAACTATTAAAATTGTGCTTCAACCCGGTAAATCACTTGACCTTTTTCAGAGAACTTCTGCTCGTACTCAGTCATCACATTAGCGTCATAACCGCTAGCATGTAAATCTAGCCAAACCTGCTTCAAGGTCATACCATATTGAGAAAAACTAGCTAAGCTATATTCAAACAAGCCACGATTATCGGTCTTGAAATGAATTTCACCGTGTTCTGGCAAGATTTGCTGATAGGTCTCTAAGAAAGTCTTGTAAGTCAAACGGCGTTTTTCATGCCTAGTCTTAGGCCATGGATCTGAGAAATTCAAATACATGAGTGTGACTTCACCATCTTCAAAATAATTGGTTAGACTTGAACCATCAACACGAAGCAAACGAACATTGGGCGCCTGACTCTCAATCACCTTATCCAAAGCATAACTGAGAACAGAAACTTGGATATCAATACCAATGTAGTTAATATTGGGATTCTGCAAAGCCATTCCCGTAATGAAAGCACCTTTTCCAGAACCAACTTCAATATGGATAGGATTGTCATTACCAAAAACCTGATGCCATTTACCTTTTGCATCTTCAGGATTTAAAATAACGTATTGGGGATGATTTTCTAAATAGTCTTCAGCACCTTTGCGCTTACGAACTCTCATTTGAATAACTCTCTAAATTTTCTAAGGGCGTAAATTTCACGGTTGACACGCTCCATATCACGATTATCAAAACACTGCTGAATCTGCGATAAGTAGGACAACTGACCATACCAGTATACCTTGTCCATCACAGCTTTAGGATTGTCGTAACCATAATAAACCAACCAATCTGACCAAGCTACACGTGGAACATAGTGACTAAGGAGATGTCCAATATCATACATAGGGTCAGTTAGACGAACAGAATCCCAGTCGACAAGATAAATCACACCACTGGTTGTAATAATCCAATTATTGTGTCTGACATCACCATGAACGATAGTGGCATCATCTCGATCAAAATTTGGTAAACTTTGTTTCAACCCTTTAACGATAGACTGAATAAAAGTATTCTCACGTAATTGAAGCGGCATTTCACGCTCCAATTTTGCAAGGAGTTCATAAGGGTTTTCAATTTGATACTTAAGCTGTAAAAGTTGATTAGCCAAATGCTTTGATTTATGCAAGCGCAATAAAACTTGAACAATCTGCTTGCTCATCATATCTTGTTTGAGCAAAATGCGACCATCAAGCCATTCTTGTGCACTCATCATATCACCATTACCCAACCGTTTAGCCCAAAGTAATTGTGGTGCAATCTGCTCTTTAGCTAAGGCTGCTAAGATTGGTGTGGTGTTCTTTTTGACAAAAACACGTTCTCCAGATGGGTAGGTTCCCATATAGGCTTTGTTACTTTTTCCACGCATGGGTGTCAATGTTAAATCGTTATCAATAACTGTCACCATACCCTCCTTTTTTCCTACCATTTTAGCTCTTATTTTACTTGTTTTTTAAGACTTAGTCAACAAACTTCTTCAGCTTATTCGGAAGATAAACCAAGCTCAGAATGAGCATAATAGGAATAATCCCCAAAAATCTCCAGTCTAATGCTACTAAGCTTAATTGAATCAAACCAATACCTAGCGAAATTTTTAGTAATAGGGTTTTAAAAGCTTGTCGTTGAAGCTCGCTTTCTACTGGATATAATCGCGCCATGATTTGATAATCATAAACTCGGTAAAGTCCAAGAAGTTGGAAAAGCAAGAGATAATTAAAAAGACCTACTAAAGCTAGCCCCCACCAATTTGGCAAGAGTACTCCCAGAACTAAACTGATAAGAAGCAACCTCAGACTGAGCCCAAAGTAGTCCCCATTCCTAAGATAGGCTCTCGCATACAATTCTAACCAAATATTTTGTGTTGTTGTTTTTGTTAACAATCCTATCAGTGGATTGAGATATTTTCTTGGTTTTGTCGTACTGGAAATACCTTTTACAGTGGTAAACAAGGAAAAGAAGGTCAAAATCCTTTGCTGTCTCTGTTTTTCATACCGAATGAGTTTTGCAAAATCAAGCAAGTGCCCTCGATAAAATCCTTTAAAATCATGATATAAACGAATCCCCCTCAGTATAAAAAGCACTACGATATAACCAATAAACTGCCATAATGACCAACCGGATAAGAGAAAAATAGGAGAGAATAATAAGGTGACAAAAAGCTGAAATATCCCCCATAAGATAAAGGATTTTCTTGCAGCATTTTTTAAATTTCTTTGCAAAAATGTTTCCTGAGGTAAGAGAAATACCTGATCTGCAGACACCAGATAGGTCGCTATCTTTCCTAAAAACGTTAGGGCAAGTGTTACTAAAATGGAGAGAACGATGGGAAACATAGAACTTTTGGGAAAATCGTTAACCAGATTGGTATATTGAACCACCAAAAAACCCAAAAGAAACATCAGAACTAAAACGAAATGGTCATTAAAAACATAACGTAGGTACTTAACACACCGCTGATTAAACTCTAGTTGACGCTTTTGAATAATCTTTTCCATCTTAATTCTCCTGCGTCAATTGCATATAAATATCAGTCAAATCAGCTGTTGGTAGACTAAATTGTTGTCGTAACTCTTCTAGACTACCGTTAGCTAGAATCTCACCATGATGGAGAATAACAAAACGGTCACACATTTTTTCAGCAGAATCCAGAACATGAGTACTCATCAAAACAGCTGTTCCTTTAGTTTTTTCCTCTGCAATAATAGTCGTCAAATCTCTAATCGCTAAAGGATCTAATCCCAAAAAAGGCTCATCCACAATCAATAAGCTTGGCTCAATCATGAGAGCTGCAATAATCATTACTTTCTGCTTCATCCCTTTTGAAAAATGAATGGGATACCAGTCTAATTTATCCTCTAAACGAAAGAGTTGTAACAGCCTTTGGCGTAATTCCTCTTGCTCACCTAAACCATAAGCTAAAGCAACTGTATCCAAGTGTTCTTGCAAGGTCAACTCTTCATATAAGATTGGCGTCTCAGGGATATAACCTATTTTGCGACGGTAACTTTCTGGATTTTCTAACAATTGCAAGCCATCCAAAGTCACACTTCCCTGATAAGGTTGCAAAAGCCCAATGATTTCACTGATAGTCGTTGATTTCCCCGCTCCGTTAAGCCCAATTAAGCCAACAACTTCTCCTGAGGAAACCTCAAATGAAATGTCCTTTAAAACAGGTATATTAACGTAGCCACCAACTAAATGATCAATTTTTAGCATGACGATTCTTCCTAACTTTGATATACTATTCTTAATTATAACAAATTCAATCAAAAAGGTGGTTTTACATATGGCAAATTGTATTTTCTGTCAAATTATCTCTGGTACAATCCCGTCATCCAAAGTATACGAAGATGAAAAGGTCCTTGCCTTCCTAGACATTACACAAACAACAAATGGCCACACTTTATTAATCCCTAAAGAACATGTTAAAAATGTTCTTGATATGACTGAAACTATAGCTCAAGAGGTTTTCTCACGATTACCCAAAGTTGCCCGTGCTGTTCAAAAAGCGACTGGAGCTAAAGGAATGAATATTATCAATAACAATGAAGAAGTTGCTGGTCAAACCGTCTTTCATGCTCATATCCATCTGGTACCAAGATTTGATGAAAAAGATGGTATTGAAATTAAATACACCACTCACGAACCTGATTTTGAAACATTGGGGCAACTAGCCAAAAAAATAGCAAGTGAGGTCAAATAATGGGATTAAAAAGCTCACTAGTGACCACCGTAACTGCTTTTATCACTTATAAAGTTTTTAAAAAACGAAAACCTATCAAAGCAACTTATGAGACAGAAAAAGAACGTCTGGTAGCTATTCAAAAAGACAAAGAAAAGATTCAACATCAAGTTGCTATTATTAGAGATGAGATTGCTAAGATCGATAAACTTCGGCAAGATACTGAATATAAGGTTCGCGTTTTTCAGAAAGAGCTCGAACCGCGAGTGTCGATTATTAAAGATAAAACAGAGCATATGCAATCGATACTCTCTTCTAATCACCACAATCAACAAGAAAAGTAACAAAGACACTAGAATAAAAAAACGCATCCTATCAGGTTATCTAGGC
>NZ_JBLOJT010000061.1:0-10484 GCF_047785745.1 Streptococcus pluranimalium
AAGAAAGCTTATTTGCAATTCAAGTGTGATGAATGTCATGTTGTCGTTAATAGCTTGTTATATTTCTTCAATATGATATACAGGTCTGACAATGAAAGGAAGTATTTAATATGACATCAAAAACACTTATAGCAACTTTAGGTTTTGCAGCTGTTTCTGGTTTAACCTTAATGGCGAATGACACCGTAAGTGCTGATCAATATAGTTCAAACTATTCTTATAGCTACAACTATAGTTATAATAGTTACGGCAATTTTTATCAGGACACGAAATGGTCAAGTCAACCTTCAATCAGTCAAGTAGCAGTATCGAATACTAGTTCAAATGGTTATCCAGTCGGTCAATGCACCTGGGGTGCTAAGATTTTAGCTCCTTGGGCTGGTAGTTACTGGGGGAATGGTGGTGACTGGGCTGCTAGTGCAGCAGCAGGTTTTCCTACCGGAACGACACTTCAGGTTGGTGCTTTGATAGTCTGGACTGATGGTGGATACGGACATGTGGCTTATGTAACAGATGTGGCTGCAGATGGCCAGATTCAAGTAATGGAAGCTAATTATAATGGCAATCAAGCAATTGGAAATTATCGTGGTTGGTTCAATCCACTAGCAAGCGATACACCAGGTATGGTGTCTTACATCTATCCTAATGCTTGATGTTGGCTTCAAGTCTAAATACCTCAATTCTTGAAGAGAGTGATGGCTACCTTTATTCTCTGAATCATCCCACATAGTGAGTAACGGTAGTTTTGCTTGATAGATCTTGTGTAAAACTCTCTAATAATAGAAAGCTAGATTTTGTCTAGCTTTTTTTGATGCTTCTTAATGCTAACCTGATTAGGTTTTGGATGGTATTGTTTAAGGTATTTGAAGTATATAAAAATCAGCTAGCCTAGCTAACTGATTTAGGTTTATTTGTTATTGTTATTCTCTTTGTCTGGTGTCAAGACCATTGGAATGATGATTGGTTCACGCTCTGTCTTTTCATAGAGGAAAGGACGGATAGCATTGACAATAGCACCATTGACAGACTGAATGCTAGCATCTTTATTTTTAAGAGCAATACGGATAGCATTGAACAAGACACGTTGGCATTCACGGATAAGGTCACCAGATTCACGCATGTAGATGAAGCCTCGACTGAGGATATCTGGACCAGCAAGAATCATTTTTGACTTGAAATCAACAGTTGCAACAGCAAGGACAACCCCATCTTCTGACAAATCTTTACGATCGCGAAGAACAGCAGCACCGATATCACCGATTCCGTTACCATCAACGTAGATGTCTTGAGCGTTGAAGTGACCTGCACGACGAGCGGAGTCTTTTGTTAAGGCTAAGACATCACCATTTTCCATGATAAAAATGTTATCTTTAGGAACGCCAGTATCGATAGCAAGTCCAGCATGGACTTTTTGCATACGGTACTCACCATGGACGGGCATGAAGTATTTTGGTTTTATCAAGCGAAGCATGAGTTTCTGCTCTTGTTGACCACCGTGTCCAGATGTATGGATGTTGTTAATTTTACCATGGACAACTTCAACACCAGCTTCTTGGATAGTATTGATTAATTTATTAACACTTGTGGTGTTACCAGGGATTGGGCTTGATGAGAAGATAACAGTATCACCAGGTTGCAAGGTTACTTGACGGTGCATACCATTAGCGATACGTGCTAGGGCTGCCATTGGCTCTCCTTGAGAACCAGTACACATGATAAGAATTTCGCTAGCGTGGTAGTTTTTCATCTCACTTGGCTCAATAATAGTCCCTTTTGGAACCTTGATATAACCAAGCTCGACACCATTGACAATAGCTTTCTCCATTGAGCGCCCAAAGACGACAATCTTACGTCCTGTTTTAACAGCGGCTTCAGCAGCTTGTTGTAAACGGAAGATATTTGAGGCAAAGGATGCAAAAATGATACGTCCTTCAATACCTTCAATGAGTTTCATGATGGACTGTCCGACGACTTTTTCTGAGTTAGTAAAAGTTGGAACTTCCGCGTTGGTAGAGTCAGAGAGGAGGCAAAGAACACCTTCTTCTCCAAGAGCTGCCATACGGTGAAGGTCAGCTGGTTCACCAACTGGTGTAAAGTCGAACTTAAAGTCCCCGGTACAAACAATTTTCCCTTGAGGCGTGTGGATAACAATGCCTAAAGGCTCTGGAATAGAGTGGGTAGTACGGAAAAAGGTAATGCTAAGGTTTTTAAAGGTCAATTCAGTGTTATGATTGATTTCAAAAAGTTTAGCATCTCTTAAAAGACCATGTTCTTCAAGTTTGCCACGGATGAGGGCAAGCGCAAGAGGTCCAGCGTAAATTGGGATATTGGCTTGTTTGAGGAGGAAGGGAATACCACCGATATGGTCCTCGTGACCATGGGTGATGACCAATGCTTTAACACGGTCAATGTTCTCAACGATATAAGAATAGTCAGGGATAACATAGTCAATCCCTAACAAATCGTCTTCCGGGAATTTAATACCAGCATCAACGATGATAATCTCATCTTGATACTCAATTCCGTAGGTATTTTTTCCGATTTCTCCCAAACCACCAATCGCGTAGACCCCAACTTCTTCGGGTTTTAGATTGATATTTGACATAGTTTCTTGGCGTCTTTTAGCGCCAGTCCTTTCTATCTAGTTTAGATTAAAATGTGGTGAGTTCGAAAACGCCTTTTTCTGTTTCGTAGTCAAGGTGTTTGTCTGATAGGAGTTCGATGTGCTCAATGTTGAAAGCTGTATTTTCTTCAATAAGTTTACGAGCCTTGATACGTCCTTCCAACTCTTCTGTAGCGTCAATGTCAACATAAAGAACTTGTGTTGTTTCACGACGTGGGTTACGTTCTTTTGTTTCTTGGTAGAAAACTTTGTAAATCATAAAATTCCTTTCTGGTTTAGTTAATCGCTGACAATAAAAGAAGACAACCCGTTTGGTTAGGTTGACTCAATGTGATCATTTCTGCATCATGCGTTAACCGTGATATCGTTACAATTATCTTAAATTATACCATAAAGACAGGGTATAGTAAAAACATTGACGAGAAAACTTTGCAGGACTAGGCTAGTTGCAAATATGATATAATATTGAAATAATTAAACAAGAAGGAAGTTCTCATGAAAGTTTTAGCATTTGATACCTCAAACCAAGCTTTGTCAGTAGCACTTTTGGAAGATCAACACTTACAGGCGGAGACTTGTCTTACTATTAAGAAAAATCACAGTATCAGCTTGATGCCAGTAATTGATTTTCTGATGCAGCAAGTTGGCTGGCAGCCGTCTGACTTGGAGCGTATCGCCGTGGCGCAAGGACCTGGTTCTTATACAGGTCTTCGTGTAGCAGTAGCGACAGCTAAAACCTTGGCTTATAGCCTTAAGATTGACTTGGTAGGTGTGTCTAGTTTGCAAGCATTGGCCTTACCAGTAAGCTCTTCAGCTGTTTTGGTTCCTTTGATTGATGCTAGGCGCCAGCATGCCTATGTTGGTTTTTATCAGAATGGGAAAGCTATTGCTGAAGATCATTATGCTAGCATTGATGAGGTTATCGAGCAAGCAAAGACTCATGACCAGGTCTGCTTCGTAGGAGAAGTTGCCGCCTTTGCTGAAAAGATTGCGACGGATTTTCCAGAAGCAACCTATCAAGTAAGCTTACCATCAGCTTATGAGGTGGGAAAATTAGCCTTGAGACTGCCTAGTGCAGACATTGATGCTTTCTTACCCCATTACTTGAAGAAGGTAGAAGCAGAAGAAAATTGGCTCCAAGCCAATCAAGCAGGTGACAGAGATGACTATATCAAAAGGGTCTAATCTGTCTAAACAACAGTTAGTCGATGGTGTTTTCACTGTTCTTAAAGAGGCTTATGGTCAGTCACCTTGGTCAAAAAATCAAATAAGAGCTGACTTTGAGCAGGATAATACGGATTATTTTTTTCTGTCAGAGGATGAGCAAGTGCTAGGATTCCTATCTACTCAAGATTTATTTGGTGAGATGGAAGTCACCAATATTGCTATCTTACCAGCTTATCAAGGAAGAGGCTTATCTAAACAATTGCTGACCAATCTAGACGAGGTGGATGGACCTATTTTTTTGGAAGTGAGAGAATCCAATCGAAAAGCACAAGGTCTTTATCAGCGATTTGGTTTTGCGAAGGTCGGTTGTCGAAAAAACTATTACCATAATCCAATTGAAGATGCAGTATTAATGAAACGAGAAGCAAGATAATGTTAGAAAAAGGAGTTGGCATGTCTGATCGCTATATTTTAGCCATTGAGAGTTCTTGTGATGAGACTAGCGTGGCTGTTTTAAAAAATGAAGCAGAGTTATTGAGTAATATTATTGCCAGTCAAGTGGAAAGTCACAAGCGTTTTGGTGGTGTGGTGCCTGAAGTAGCTAGTCGCCACCATGTGGAAGTGATGACGATTTGTATCGAAGATGCCTTAGTCGAGGCTGGTATCACTGCTCAAGATTTATCCGCAGTGGCTGTGACTTATGGTCCTGGTTTAGTTGGTGCCCTCTTAGTTGGTTTATCGGCCGCTAAAGCTTTTGCCTGGGCTCATGGCTTGCCTTTAATCCCAGTCAATCATATGGCAGGACATTTGATGGCGGCGCGTGAACAAAAAGAGTTGACCTATCCACTCCTGGCACTTTTAGTTTCGGGTGGGCATACCGAGTTGGTATATGTATCAGCGCCTGGTCAGTATCATATTGTAGGGGAAACTCGAGATGACGCCGTTGGCGAAGCTTACGACAAGGTTGGTCGTGTGATGGGTTTGACTTATCCTGCGGGTCGTGAGATTGACCAGTTGGCGCATCAAGGAAATGATGTTTATGATTTTCCAAGAGCCATGATTAAGGAAGATAATCTTGAGTTTTCATTTTCTGGTCTCAAGTCAGCTTTTATTAACCTTCATCATAATGCTGCTCAAAAAGGAGAAGAACTAGTCTTAGAGGATTTATGTGCCTCTTTCCAAGCTTCTGTTATGGATGTTCTTTTGGTAAAAACGAAAAAAGCTTTGGACATGTATCCAGTTGAAACCTTGGTTGTTGCTGGTGGTGTTGCCGCTAATGCAGGTCTTAGGGAGCGTCTTGCTGAGGAAATTACAGACGTGGATGTTATCATTCCACCACTTCGCCTTTGTGGGGATAATGCGGGTATGATTGCTTTTGCGGCAGCTGTTGAATACGAATTGAACCACACTGCAGGTCTTGATTTGAATGCTAAACCTAGTCTGGCATTTCCGACTTTTGAATCCTAATAACTTAGAAACACAGCTTGAGTTCAAGTTGTGTTTTTGTTATAATTGACAAATATTCTGAAAATTCAAAAAAAGGACTTATGGATAGACAAGAATTTTTTAGGGGGGCGAACGCATCCTTACCCACAGCTGTCGGCTATGTCTCTATTGGCCTTGCTTGTGGTGTGGTTGGTGCAAGCAGTGGCTTGACTGCATGGGAAATGGGATTGATGAGTATTTTTATCTATGCAGGATCGGCACAGTTTGCCTTTGCGGCACTAGCCTTGGCTAATGCCAGTTTATTTTCTCTAACGGTTACGATTTTTTTAATTAATCTGCGCCATTTGTTGATGAGCTTACATGCTACAACTATTTTTAAGGGAATTTCTTTAAAACAGGGGATTGGCATTGGAAGTCTCTTGACGGATGAAAGTTATGGCGTGTTATTGAGTGAGCGAGTTCATCGAAAAGATATTTCAACATCTTGGATGCATGGTAATAACATCATAGCGTATCTGACATGGATTGTAGCTGTTGTTCTTGGAACACTCATTGGTTCTTATATTCCAGATCCAGTATCGTTAGGCTTAGATTTTGCTTTAGTAGCCATGTTTGTCTCGATTTTTGAGAGTCAGTTAACTGGGATTTTGCGTTGGTTAGCAGGTCGAAAAATAGCGATGATTTTAGGCGCGGTGACAGTATCTTATCTCTTATTGACAGTTGTTTTTTCTGAGTCAATGGCTGTTTTGGCAGCTACCTTAATCGGGTGTGAAGTGGGGGTGATGATTGATGACAACTAAGATGATTTTATTAGGTATTTTACTGGGTGCCATTGTTACTTGGATTCCGCGTATTCTACCCTTTATTTTGACAAAGTATAAGGAACTTCCTGAACCACTGATTCGTTTTCTCAATTACTTGCCGATTAGTATTATTTTTGCCTTAACCTTATCCAGTTTAGTCAATGAGCAAAAAGGTCATCTTCCTCATTTTCACTGGTTGGAGATGTTAACGGTGATTCCAACTTTTTGGGTGGCTATTAAAAGTAAAAATATTTTGTTATCTGTTTTGACAGGAATTGTCATCATGGCTGTACTTCGCTTGGTATTTTAGGGGAATTTTTAGTACAATTTTGGTAAGAAAAGAGGTAGCTATGTTACATTTTGAAAATGACTATAATGAAGGTGTTCATCCAGAACTCTTAAAAGCGATTGTGGAAACAAACGAGGTTAACCAAGCGGGTTATGGTTTTGATAGTTACACTGCTCAGGCCACAGAGAAAATCCGTCAAGCGATTGCTTGTCCTGAGGCTCAAGTGCAGTTTTTAGCTGGTGGGACGCAAACCAACCAAATTGCTATTGACAGTTTATTAAAATCTTATGAAGGTGTCATCTCAGCTGAGACAGGTCATATTGCGACGCATGAAGCGGGTGCCATCGAATTTGTTGGGCATAAGGTTATCACACTACCACAAAGAGATGGGAAAATTACCGCCAAAGCAGTTGAAGAGTATTTGGTGGATTTTTACAACGATGAAACCTTTGAGCACATGGTTTTCCCTGGGATGGTTTATATTACCCATCCGACAGAATACGGTACTCTCTATAGCAAGGAAGAGTTGGTAGATTTATCAGCCGTTTGTCGCCAGTATGAGATACCGCTTTTCCTTGACGGGGCACGCCTTGGCTATGCTCTACCAGCACAGGGGACAGATGTCACCCTCAAGGATATAGCAGAGCTTTGTGATGTCTTTTATATCGGTGGTACCAAGCTAGGAGCCCTCATGGGAGAAGCCTTGATTTATACCAAAAACAATATGCCTAAGCACTTTTCAGCTATTGTGAAACAACACGGTGCACTACTAGCTAAAGGGCGTTTCATTGGTCTTCAGTTTGACAAATTCTTTACAGAAGATTTGTATCTGAAGATTGGTGAGCAGGCTTTAAACTTCGCAGAGCAATTGAAAACAATTCTTAAAGAGAAGGGCTATCGTTTTTACCTAGAAAGTCCAACCAACCAACAATTTGTGATTGTGGAAAATAATAAATTGAAAGAGCTTCAAGAAAACGTAGTGGTCAGTTTTTGGGAGAAATACGATGACCAACACACTGTCATTCGCTTTGTAACTAGCTGGTCAACCACGCAGGAAGATATTGATGCCTTAACGGCAATTCTATAAACCAACCAAAAAGGTGTTGAGCACGTGCTCAACACCTTTTTGTGATAAAAACTTTTGTATACAAGGATGATAAAGCTATAGCCTTCAGTAAAGAGAAGTTGGCCTCCCTATGAACTCAAGCTTATCATCGATTGAAGTTACCAGCTGGCTTTTTTGACGCCAGGGAGTTGACCTTTATGGGCTAATTGACGGAAATTAATCCGACTAACTCCAAATTTACGCATATAAGCGTGTGGACGGCCATCGATTTTATCACGGTTTTTCAAACGATTTGGATTTGAATCGCGTGGTAGTTTACGAAGGGCTTCATAGTCTCCCTTTTCTTTTAGCTCCCGACGTAAGTCAGCGTATTGTTCAATTAATTGTAATTGTTTTTCATAACGAGCAATTTTAGATTTTTTTGCCATAGTTCCTCCTTCAATCATAGTTAACTGGTTAACTATTAAAGTTTATCAAAAAAGAAAAAAAGTAGCAAGAAAAACTTGTTACTTTTTAAGGATTAATAATGAAGGGCACCAGCCACCCAGCCAGAACATAGGGCAGAAGTGATGTTGAAACCACCTGTGTGGGCGTTGATATCAAGGACTTCACCAGCAAAGTGTAGCCCAGGTACCTTCTTACTTTCAAGGGTTTTAGGATTGATTTCTTTGAGATCAACACCACCTTTAGTGACAAATGACTTAGTCAGATTCATCTTACCAGTAACAGGAATATTGGTTTCTTTGAGCTTATTAATCAAGCTCTCAGTCTGTTTTGGGTCCATTTGTTTGATTTTTTCGGGCAATCCTTCAGAGAAAAATTCGGCTAGACGTTCAGGAATGAGTCCTTTCAGTCCATTTTTGATAGACTTATCACGGTTTTCTGTGAGGTACTGACTGATTTGTTCTCTTGTCATTTTAGGAAGCACATCCAGTGAGAGGATTTCCCCACCGCGAACAAAAGATGAGATACGCAAAGCTGCAGGCCCTGACAAACCAAAGTGGGTAAAGAGCAAATCGTGGGTGATGACGTGCTTGTCGTAAGATAGGGTTACGTCATCAAGGGAGATGCCTTGCAAGGGTTTGTGTGGAAAATCTGTTAATAGGGGGCTTTCCGCTGCTTCGATATCGGTAACTTCAAGTTTAAAATGACGGGCAATATCGTGTCCGAAGCCAGTAGAGCCGGTTGAGGGATACGCCTTACCACCTGTTGTGACAATCAGTTGGTCGCAGGTGAATTCAGTGTCGGCAGATTTTACCGTAAAGATATCATCTTTTTTCTTAACAGAAACGACTTCAAATTGTGTTTTAATTTGACCACCGAGCTCTGAAATTTTATTTTCAAGAGCCTGGATAATGGTGCGCGATTTATCCGTTGTAGGAAACATACGACCGTGGTCTTCTTCTTTAAGTTTGACACCGTTGTCTTCAAAAAAGGCGATAATATCATGGTTGTCAAACTGGGAAAAGACGCTGTAGAGGAAGCGCCCGTTACCTGGAATACCTTCTATTAAGTCTTCAAGTGTTCCACTGTTTGTGACATTGCAGCGGCCTCCTCCAGTACCTGCTAGCTTCTTACCAAGTCGGCGATTCTTTTCTAAAAGTAGTGCCTTTTTCCCGTGGAAGCTGCTTGAGATAGTTGCCATCATACCCGCAGGCCCTCCACCAATAATAATCGTATCAAAATGTGTCATGCTTTTATTTTAGCATAAGTTGACGTGAGAAATGCAGGATAAGGTCTTTTTAGCTTGATTTATAAGCTAAATTGACATCAAAAAGCCTTTGTGATACTATTTTTATAAGTAAAGAGTAAAAGAGGATCAGATGGCTATTGAAAAGACAGTCAGTGAACTAGCTGAAATTTTAGGTGTTAGTCGTCAAGCGGTTAACAATCGAATCAAGACACTTTCAGAAGAGGATGTGGCAAAAAATGATAAGGGCGTGACAGTCGTCAATCGTAGTGGGCTTATTAAGCTGGAGGAAATCTACAAAAAGACGATTTTTGAAGATGACCCTATTGATGAGGAGACGAAACAGCGTGAAGTTTTAGAGCTCTTGATTGATGAAAAGAATTCTGAAATTACGCGTCTGTATGAGCAGTTGAAGGCTAAAGATGCTCAGATAGCTGCAAAAGATGAGCAGATGAGGGTTAAGGATGTTCAGATTGCTGAGAAAGACAAACAGATTGATCAACAACAGCAGTTGACCTTGACAGCTATGCAGGACAAGGAAACCTTAAAGTTGGAACTTGAAGAAGCTAAAGAAGAGGCTAATCAAGCTCGGAATGAAGCCCAAGAAATCCAAGAGAAACACGAAGAAGCTGTTAAAAGAGGGCTCTTTGCGCGCGTGTTTAAAAAGAATAAATAAATGAACGACCCGAAAGGGTCTTTTTTAGAATAGAGGAAAGAAAACGATGGAAAACTTAGATCAATATGTAGCTTTTGATTTAGAATTCAACACGGTTAATGACGTTAGTCATATCATTCAGTTATCTGCAGTTAAGTTTGTCAATCATGAGGAAGTGGCACATTTTGACAGCTATGTCTATAGTGAGGTTCCCTTACAAAGTTTTATTAATGGTTTGACAGGTATTACGTCTGAAAAAATTGCACATGCCCCCAAACTAGAACAAGTATTTTCAGATTTTGCAGACTTCATCCGTGGAGCTACTCTTATTGGTTATAATGCTCATAAATCTGATTTGCCGATTTTAGCTGAAAATGGTCTTGATTTGACAGAGCGCTATGCCGTTGATTTGTATGATGAGGCGTTTGAGCGTAGAAGTAGTGATTTGAACGGCATTGCTAACCTTAAATTGCAGACGGTAGCAGACTTTTTAGGGATTCAAGGAAAAGGGCATGACAGCTTGGAAGATGCCCGCATGACGGCTCTTGTTTATGAAAGATTTCTAGAGTTTGATAGTAACAAGTCTTACTTAGAAGAGCAGGAAGAAAGTCATGGTGATAATCCTTTTGCTGCTTTGGGTGGATTGTTTGATTGACAAGAAGTTGACATCACCTTTACACAAGCTTGACAGCTTTTGTCATAAGTTTATAAAAAATGTAGAAAAATAAATAAAAAGACTTGCAAG
>NZ_JBLOJT010000062.1:0-10195 GCF_047785745.1 Streptococcus pluranimalium
GCACCTCAGATATACGACATGCCCGTCGTACCAAAAAGAGAGAACCGGAACGATTCTCTCTAGATGTTAGCTGTAAGTCACCCACTACAGTTGACGAAGAGCCTAAAATGTGTTCTATTTCAAATGGTTCTTATTTTTTGAGACGTTTTTTGTCAAGAACCATTGCTGCAAGACTAATCATGCTAACCCCTGAAAGTACAGAGATAGCAGCTGTATGATCACCTGTTTCTGGTAATGTAGCGACAGAAGCCTTGTTTGCTTTAGCAGTCTGTTTCGAAACATTAGCTAAGTCTGCCGTCACACTTGACTTCGGTGACTGAGCAACTGTTTTTTGAAGACTATTTGACTGTTGCTTATGAACAAGATTAGTAACGTTTGATTGCTGTACTAAATTTGATAATACAGTTTGAGACTGAGCTAGATTCTCTTTAGCAGTCTCATAAACAGCTAATGCTTCATTATAAGATAGCATCAACAATTCAAGTTTAGCAGCTTCAACAGCATGATTTGCTTGAGCAAGCTCTAATGCCGTTGTCAAATCTGCTACTTTTTCAGCAGCTTTTTCAACTAATGTTGGATCTGACAGTTTTGCCAACAATTCATTCCAGCTAGTAATAGTATTCTTTAGTTCTTTGACTTTTTGAGCTGATGTATTAACAGCAACTTGAAGCGCCTGTAATTTTTTAATTTCTGTTGTCAACTTATCTTGAGCAGCAAGTTGTTGTTCAAGATAAAGAGCTTCAGTTTGTTTTGCTTGCTCTAATTGTGCTAACAATTCAATTCTGCTGTTTGCTAGTTGCTTAGATAGATCCGTGAAAGCTGTCACACTAGATTTAGCAGTTGCTAGTTGCTGTTGTAAAGCAACAACTTTTTGCTGAGCATCCACCACAATGGCATTTGAAGACGCATCTTGTGATTTATCTTTCAAGTTAGAGATTTCTTGTGTCAGACTGGCAATTGTCGCTTTAAGAGCTGTTATTTGAGCTGTGTTATCAACCGCTGTAACTGTCCCCGAAAGAGATGTCGTGCTAAATTGACTAGCATTACGAATATTAGCAGATGGGATCACGTAAATATGCTGTGCATTTGAAGTTGATGAGACACCAAGGTAATAAGGGCCATTATTACTATTTTGGAGTAAACTAATGGTATGACCATATTTTGATGACACATCATTAAAGAGCATATAGACAATGCCATTGTAGAAGTAGTTTTTCAGTTGATCGACTGTTCTAGCATTCCCGAAGAAACCTAGACTTTCATAACCTCGATTATCAGTGGCAGATAAACCAGCATTTTGAGCATGCTTACCGATAATCGCTGAGCTATGAGGATTTGAAAGCACACCAAAACCAGTTCGACGATACTCTGCTGCGATAGCTGAAGCCATTTCTTGAGCAGTCTTTGTCACCGTAAAAGCTGTTAAACCAAGTTGTCCCCGAACATCATTTAGTAGGTCTCCAACAAACTGTGCCATTTCATTTTGAACTTCGGTTGATAGGTTGTTAGGATCGATATAGCGCGTTGTATCTGCGGCGATAGATTTGTATGCATTAGTCGTTGATCCACTACCATACTTGCTACCTTGTAATCCAGCTTCAATTTGCTTGGTGAGTTGTGAAACGGCTGCATTATAACCTGCTGAGAAAGTCCATCCGCTCTTCTCAATCGTAGTCAAAGCAGGTAATACTTGTGTTTTAAAGGTGTTTGGTAGCACAATTTTATTTGAACCAACAACATTGGTTTTTGCGACAACACCAGTCGCTTGATTCGCTTGAAGAGCAAGTAGTTCATCGTTTTTCTTAGACAATTCAGCCTGTTTGTCTGCAAGTTGTTTAGCAAGTTCTGTTTGTGCAGTCGCACTTGCTGTTGTTACAGCAGTTTCAGCAACTTTAAGTTCACTTTCTAAACGACTGACTTCTGACTTAGCTGCTGCTAAATTAGCTGTGATTTTTTCTGGTGCTTCGACTAAAGAGGTTAAATCACTAACTCGACTTGCTGCCTCTGATGCTAAACGAGCAACTTCTGATGCAGCCTCACTTTCTGAGCTAACAACTTGTGATTGAGACGTCATTTCAGATGATACTTGTTCTGCTGTTGCAGATTCAGAACTTAGAGCTGTTGTAGCTGAAGTTACTTGAGAGGTTAACTCAGATAAGTACTCAGAGGTTGCTTCTGATTTCAGCTGGATAGCTTCTGAATGTTCCGCTACTGCACTTGCCAACTGATCCGTTAAGGTTGCAACTTCTGACGTCGCTGTCTCAACAAGAGCTGATTGTGAGGTAACAGCTCCCTCTTGGTTAGCGAGTTCCTCTTTTGCGCTATTCACAGTCGCTTGGTTTGTTGCTACTAACGCACTTGCTTCACCAACCGTTGTCACTTGATTAGACTTATCTGTCTGTGTTGTGATCGCATTTTCTTTTAGCGTGGTAGGGGTAACGACTTCTGATGCACCAACAACATCATTCTGTCCCACAAAACTTAAGCCCATCAAGGCAATTGTTGATGTTGCAGCTGTCTTACCAGCATTTTTCCTAACTAATTTAACTCGTTTTGTCATAGCTTCTCACTCATTTTATTTTGGATTATTTATTTAAAAGTCTATTGTTATAAGCAATAGACTTTCACACATCTGAAATTATACCATCTTTATATTTCAGTTTTGTGACAATTTGATGTTAAGACGATAATTCTATAATGTTACATCAAAAATATTTCCTGTCTCTACGCTAACTTGACTGTTTTTAACATCTAACTCAGAAACTTTTAATAATGATTTATAAGAAACATCCATTTTTTCCGTCTGAGCATTCTCTGCAAAAACAGCAACACCCACCAACTCACTGTCAAATTCGTCTAACAGTCCCATCATACCTGTTACTGTACCACCACCTTTTAAGAAGTCATCTACAATAAGGACGCGACTGCCTGGTTTTAAACTGCGTTTTGATAAGAACATCTTTTCAATACGATCTGATGATCCACTGACATAGTTTACTGAAACGGTCGAACCTTCGGTAATTTTTAAATCACGACGAACAATAACAAAAGGTACATTAAGCACGTTAGCAACCGCATTAGCTAAAGGAACTCCTTTTGTAGCGACAGTCATTACAGCATCGATTTTTTCACCTTTGAAAGCATTAGCTATAATCCGACCGACATTTTGTAAAATAGTTGGCGTACTCAAGAGATCCGTCAAATAAAGATAACCACCAGGTAAAATACGATCACTCTCAGACAATTTGTCACACAAATCCTCGACAATTGCTAGAGCTTCTTCTTTTGCAATACTTGGAGTGAAAATGACTCCTCCACTTGCACCTGTAACCGTTTCAATTTCACCAATATGCCTTTCCTCAAAAGCTTTTTTAATAATCGCAATATCTTCTGAAATAGAAGATTTAGCTGCTTCATATTGGCTTGCGAAAGTGTTTAGATTTGTTAATTGATAAGGATTGTTAATAAGATAATTAGAAATGACAACCATTCGTTCACTACGTCTTAATTTCATGCTGTTTACTCCTTTGAATTTTGTGACGAAACAGTAGACCCACATGACTAAGGATTACACGACAGATAAATTACTCCTAATTAATCAACTTCATATCCCTGTTTTATCACTTATACTTTAGCCATTATAGCATAAAGTAAAGAAAAAGCGAACATTATGATAAAACAATGCCCACTTTTCTATATTTTTCTTTATCATTTACAGTTTTGGTTTGTAAAATGAACGATTATCTAAGGCAAATAGGCGTGCCGTCATCTCACCTTCACCAATACGGCTAAGCGCTGTAGTCATCATCATCATCTCAGCATCAATATTGTCAATCATATGGATAATTTCAGCTTCCATAATTTTCGGACGAACTGGGCTACCATACTCTAGGAGACCATGGTGACTGAGAACGATATGACGGAGTACCGTCACTTCCTCTCTAGTATCATCAATATTTAATTCTGTAACGACTTTTGTGATTTCTTCATCAATCAGAGCGATGTGCCCAATCAAATTACCACGAACCGTGTACTCTGTATTGTCTGGTCCCGACAATTCGATCACCTTAGCTAAGTCATGAAGCATAATTCCTGCGAACAAAAGACTCTTATTGAGCTCAGGATAAATATCACCGATAGCATCTCCCAAGCGAACCATCGTAGCAGTGTGGTAAGCTAATCCAGACTCAAAAGCATGATGATTGGTTTTGGCGGCAGGATAAGTAAAGAACTCCTGGTGGTATTTCCGATAGAGGGCTCGCACAATACGTTGCCAAGTGGCATTTTCAATTTTAAAGACCATCTGTTCTAAGTATTCTTTAACATCAGCGACATTGACAGGTGGTTTTTCTTTGAAATCCGCTGGATCATTCGGTTCACCATCTTCTGGTAAGCGAAGTTTGATTTGATTCACTTGAGGAGTATTATTATAAACTTCTCGGCGCCCTTCCATATGAACCACTTTTCCCGCCGTAAAAGTCTCAACATTATGCGATTGGGCATCCCAAAGATTTCCAGAAATTTCTCCCGAATCATCTTGGAAAGTCATCGCAAGAAAATCTTTACCTGCTCTCGTTTTACGTAATTCTGCTTTTTTGATGAGATAAAACCCTTCAAAGAGTTCATCTTTTTTCATTTGATTAATTTTCATAGGAGTCCTCGTCTTCTAAAGGGGAGATACCCAAAAGATTAGTGGTCGCACTATCTTGGTAGGTTTCGATTGTGTCTAAAGCACGTCTAATGGAATTAGTGCGTGTGGTTAACAGACTATCAACAGTCTTACTTGCAGTTGATAATTGCTTCTGCGCCTTGACCAGCATATTACCAAATTTATCAAACTCAAGTTTGACATTACCCAAAACCTTGCTGATATCATCTGCATTTTTTTGGATATTAAGTGTTCTAAAACCAACAGATAAAGAGTTTAAAAGAGCTGACAGAGTTGATGGACCAGCAACAACAATATTTTCGTCTCTCCTTAGACTGTCAAAGAAGGCCGATTGGCGAACCACTTCAGCATAAAGACCTTCCGTTGGTAGAAAGAGCACACCGAAGTTTGTGGTTTCAGGTGGCTTAATATATTTTTGATTGATATCTTTTGCAAAACGTTTGATACTAGCCAGAAGAGCCTTACGGTATCGTTCAATCTCCTCCCTATCACCACTCTCATATGCATCTTCTAGTCTATAATAATCCTCTAAAGGAAATTTAGAATCAATTGGGAGATAAACGTAGTCACCCTGACTAGCTCCAGGCATCTTGAGGGCGTATTCAACTCGTTCAGATGAGCCTGAAACCGTTGCAAATTCTCGTTCGTATTGACTCTCTGTCAAAATATCTTCGATAATCTGACCCAATTGAAGCTCTCCTAGAATACCACGTGTTTTGGTATTAGAAAGAACTTTATTAAGCGTCCCAACATCTTGTGCGACTGTTTTCATCTCACCAAGACCCCGATTAACAGACTCAAGTTGCTTAGACACACTATCAAACGATGCCTGTAAACGAGTCTGCAAGGTTTTTTCCAACTTTTCTTCAACTGTTAGGCGCATTTGTTCTAATCGTTTTTCATTAGAAGTCTGCATATCCTTAACAGCAAGTGTTAATTGTTGATTGATCGCTTCTAAGCGTTGGTCAGAGCGGTCTCGACTATCTGTCAAATTTTGATGTAAAACATCTCGGATATCAGTCAACTGTTGATAAATATCTGTCTGTAGGCGATTTAAGTCTTGACTGATTGCCAACCGTTGATCATTGGTTGAACTGGTCAACTGATAAGACACTTGCTCAGAGAGATTGTCAGCATGTTCCTCTAATTGGTCTTTAAGACTAGCTTCTAAATTGATCAGCTTGCGGTATAAAAAGAAAGTTAGCCCGAGGCTAGCCATCAAAAACAATATCATAAGCGTCTCCATCGTGGCTCCTTTCTTCAATTCTTACTCTCTATAACGATGACATATCCCGACGGAACAGTTACGCTAATAGGTTTTCCAACAGCCTCGTTGCTAGAGTATATTTTTTTCTTAAAATAATTCGCCGCAGTGAGTTCATACTTAGCACCCAAGATAGTGAGCTCCGTTTCTTCATCTGTCATAAAAGCCAGGTAGTCCATCTCTGGGTGAGCTAAAAACGTATGCTCTCCAGCTGGAAAATAAGAGATAACATTAGTCTCATTAGCCAAATGAATCTGACTCATAAAAGGTTGAAGTTCGGGGTCACTTGGAAGGAAGATATTGGATAGGAAATGGTCAATACGACCACCAAAGGCTCCAAATATTGTTGCCTGCGCTAGCGGATAAGCTTTAAATAGTAGTTTCAAGGCTAACTCCGTATCCGTATCATCTTTTTCTGCGGGTGACTGGTGAATAATCGCACCAGACGATTTTAGTTTTGCTAGTTCGTCTGAAGAGATGGAATCAAAATCACCGACAGCCCAATCCAGTGCGAAGCCATTTTCCAAAAGTCTCAGAGCACCTCGATCAATCCCAATGTAGAAATCAAAATCACCCTTCGGCGAACTATAATCACCGCCCGCTAGTAGTGCTACTTTAGTCATTTAAGGCCACACGCAAGGTTTCAACCTGAGAAACTAAATCTTGTGCTTTGAAGAGGTAAGACCCTGCAACAAAAACATTAGCACCAGCATCAGCACAAGCTTTAATGGTCTTATTATCAACGCCACCATCTACTTCAATGTCGAAAGTCAACCCTTTTGCTTGACGCAGTTGGGCAACCTTAGTCACTTTTTCCAAACATTCTGGAATGAAGGCTTGTCCACCAAAACCTGGATTAACAGTCATGATCAAGACTTGATCGACCAAAGCCAAAACAGGAATAAGGCTTTCAACCGGTGTTCCTGGATTGATAACGACACCAGCTTTCATGCCAGCAGCTTTGATTTTTTGAAGAGCACCATGAATATGAAGCGTACTCTCCGTATGAATGGTCATAATATCTGCACCAGCCTGAGCATAGGCATCAACAAAGCGTTCAGGATTAACCACCATGAGATGAACATCAAAAACTAATTTACTATGTTTACGCATACTAGCCACAACATCAGCACCAAAACTGATGTTTGGCACAAACTGACCATCCATGATATCAATATGAACGTACTCAGCGCTTGTTTCTTCGATGCGCTTTAGTTCAGAAGCAAAATTGGCATAATCAGCAGCTAAAATAGATGGAGCGATTTTTTGATTTGACATGATAGCCTACTTTCTTTTGATGACTTTTGCGTATGTTTCGCGACGATTTTCAATTTCACTGAGGAATTGCAGGTAATTATCATAGCGAGATCGCCAGATTTCACCGTTTTCAAGCGCTTCTTTAACACCACATGAGGGTTCATGGGTGTGACTACAGGACCGGAACTTACAAAAATGACTAGCTTTGCGGATTTCTGGGAAGGATTCACTCAGATCTTCAACAGTTTTCACTTCATAATCTAGTGATGAAAATCCTGGCGTATCTGCGATTTTTCCACCATGAACATTATAAAAACTGACTGCACGCGTCGTATGACGACCGCGTCCCAGACTATCCGATATCTCACCCGTTTCAAGAGCCAACTCTGGAGCAATCTTATTGAGCAAGGTTGATTTTCCAACACCCGTCTGACCCATAAAGACGGTGACTTTATCTTTTAGCATAGGGAGAAGCGCCTCTTGCGTGGTCACAAAGTCATAACCAATCTCACGATAGTTAGCTGCCACTGCTTCAATCTCAGCTGGATTATCCAATAAATCCATCTTGGAAATATAGATGACTGGTTGAATAAACTTATGCTCTAGCAAGACCAAAAAACGATCCAAAAGATTGGCATTAAAATCTGGCTCTTTAGCCGACATAATGACCACCGCTTGATCGATATTGACGATAGGGGGACGAACCAAACTATTCTTTCGGTCATAAATCTTTAAAATGTAACCTTCAGAATTATCCTCTGCGGAGAAATCCACAAAATCTCCTACATAGGGGGTCTGACCTTTTTTTCTAAAATTGCCTCTAGCTCTGGTTTGATAGACTTGGCCGTCACATTCTACATAGTAAAATCCTGCCAAGGCTTTGATAATTCTTCCTTGCAAATGAACTCCTTAGTAATTCAAGATATGCCTATTATACCAGAATTATCCTCAATCTTCAGCCACTAATTTCCTTTTCAAATCTCTAAGATAACAGACTTAGTATTTGATGTCCCAAAAAGGTCACAATTTGAAAACATAAGCCACAATAGAGACAAACTAGGCATACTTTTTTGAATTTACTAATCTTGTCACAAGGAATGTGACAAATAATAATAAAGGCGCCAAAAATAGTTAAAAAACGTAGCATTTGGCAAAGATAGTCTACTGCTAGCCAATGGGCAAGCGGAAGCAAGAGCAAAGCCCAAAGATAGATAAATTTAAAGCGGCGTACCCACCCACCTTTTCGACTGGTTTCCGTCATCAAAGCAAAGCAAGAAATTGTAGCCGAGACTGATATCAAACATGATAATATGTGCATAATCATTCCTTATTTTTTCTTCTTACTTATTTATTCGAAAAAAAAATATGGAAAAGTGTCAAAAATATCATTTTTTTTGATAATGGACCTTATACTCAATGAAAATCTAAATCTGAAACCATTTAAGTACAAGGTGTAAATCTGGACGATTTACTAGGATAAGGAGACTCGAACCATACTTCTATATTCAGATTTTGATCTAAAATCAGTATTATCATTCCACCCAGAAACTAACGAAGAGTTTTCTAAAAATAGAACGATATAAACATCAAAAAACACCTAAAGCAAAGGGCTTCAGGTGCTTGGGAGATTTTGGATCTTGCTGTAAAACTGAGATAAAGAATCTAAAAGATAATCGTTACCATTTCATTTTACTCAAGGAGACTTTTTATGTCTATTCTTAAACTTAGTTCGTTGGTACTTTCAATGCTGATTTAGCTGGAATATAGTCTTTGCTACCAAGGTATTCTTCAGCTAAATCACCCAGCGTACCATCTGCTTGGAGTTCTTTGATGCGCTTATTCACAAATTTTTGAAGATCATCTTCACCATCAGCGAAAATAAAGTAGATGTAAGGTTTTTCTTTAGCATCAATCTCAATAGTCTTAAGATTATCTAACCCTTGTGATTCAATGATACTGTTAACTGTTGGTGCATCAAATAATTTGAAATCTGTCTTACCTTCATTAAGACCACGAAGTGTCTGTGTAATGTCTTCACTTGAGAACTTCAACTCAACAGGATTATCGGAATGTTTTTTATTAAACTCTTCCAATTGTGTTACCGTTGATGTTCCTTGAACAACTTGTGTGGTGTGACCAGCAATATCATCATAAGTCTTGATGTCACTGTCTTTTGGCACTGCCAATACTGCTGGTGTTATCCCTGTTGGGTAAGAATAAAGGTATTTTGAAGCACGCTCTTCTGAGAATGACAAGTTGTTACCACTCATTTGGTATTTTCCTGCATCAAGTCCTGTGAAGATTGAAGACCAAGCAATTTTTTTGAAACTAACTTTGTATTCATCTGAATCTTTGAAGATTTCACGTGCTAATTCAACGTCAAACCCTGTTAATTTTCCATCTTTTTCATAAGAGAATGGAGCTGTTGTACCGACTGTCGCAAAGACTACTTCTTCTTTTCCAGATTTTTCTTTTGAAGCATCTGATGAACATGCTGCTAAAACAAGACCTGATACCAAAGCAAGGCCAGTTACAGCTAAAACTTTTTTCAATTTCATGTTAAAACTCCTTAAACTAATGCTTTTTGATAAACTCAAAAATATTTAAACTTATTATATCACTAATTGATGTTTTCACTGAACAATTAGCTATACCAATTCATTATCGTGCGATAGGCAAAAGCTATCAAGGTACTAATTTATACTATCACTTAACCGTCTTTAAACATTGATATAAAGGGATTTTCAACTTTATAACTATCCATTACCAACTATAAAAAACTTTGGTAATTTTTTGGTAATAGACGAGTTCAGCAAGCAAGAAATGCACCTTAACGGGTGCTTTTTTTACTGCTTAATTAAGTATATCATTCTAAGAACCTGTATTCATAAAAAATGTTAAACTAAAGATATGGCACGAAAAGCATATGATACTGATTTAACCGATCAAGAATGGGCTCAACTTGAACCTATTTCTCCAAACACCGCACCTATAAATGGTCTAAA
>NZ_JBLOJT010000063.1:0-10099 GCF_047785745.1 Streptococcus pluranimalium
CCAGAATAAACACCGCATGATCAATCTCATGTGGTGTTTTGGTTTATATATCAGTAAATTTCCCAATTAGGAGACATATTAATCAATCCAGCCTTTTTCTTTGGCTTTCGACATGGCTTCAATTCTGGAATTAACAGAGAGTTTGTTAAAAATAGAAGATACATAGTTACGAACAGTACCATTGGATAAGAACATCTCTTGAGCAATTTCTTTATTTGACTTTCCTTGGCTCACTAGATTTAAAACTCTAATCTCTTGAGTACTAAGTGGATTATCATTATGAAAAATTCCTTCCATCAATTCAGGAGAATAATCTTTTTGTCCTTTTAAAACTTTGTGAATAGTCGCCATCAACTCTGCTGTCGAACGATCTTTCAAGACATAAGCGTCAACATCATGATCCAATGCTTTTTGGAAATACCCTGTTCTTTTGAAGGTCGTTACGATAACAATCTTAGCGGAAACCTCTTGTCTAGCTTTGACTAAAACTTCTAAACCTGTCATTTTAGGCATTTCAATATCTAGTATAGCAACATCAATCAATTCTTTTCGTAGAAGCTCCAATGCTTCCAATCCATCTCGAGCCTCAAAAACAGCATCAACATCATCTTCCATCAATAAAAGTTGTTTCATGGCATCCCTTAACATGGACTGGTCTTCTGCAATTAACAATCTCATAAAACCTTATCCTCCATCTCAATCTTAATCATCGTTGGATGCTTAGAGGAAACAATGTCAATAGTTCCTTCCATTTGAACAAGTCTCCCCTTGATAGACTGTAATTCTTCTCCAGTTATTTTAGGAAATCCTCTACCATCATCACTAAAATGCAATATAATCCGATCATCTTTCCGTAATCTTATCTGACAAGTCGATGCTTCTGCATGTTTGATAACATTTGTAACCAATTCTCTCAGTATCATGGTTAAAGCTGATTGTACTTTAGGTGATAATTGTTCATCTAAGATTTGATTGTCTACTGAGACCACTACTCCAGATAAATCCAACATTTCTGACAGGGTTTCAATTTCTTCACTAAGCGTTCTATATTTCAATTGATTAATCAGTTCTCTGACATCCTTCATGGACTTCTGACTGATACCGTGAAGCTCACTCAACTCCTGTCGGACCTTATCCATATTTTTTTGTTCTAACAGTTTCATGGCCAATTCTGACTTCAAGCTAATCAAGGCAAAAGTATGGCCAAGGGTATCATGCATATCTCGCCCAATACGATTTCGTTCATTCTCAGCTGCTAAAGTATTGATATAGACATTCTGGCGTTCTATCTCACTTTTCATCGCTTCCTCAACTTGTATCTTATGTTGTGAATAAGTCATTGTCAATATAAAAACAGCAACGACAATAGCATTCATTTTTGAAACAAAACTATTTGAAAACAAGAGCCACCTACCAACTACTATACTTAAACAAGTTAAAAAGCTAATAGCACGATAAGATTTCAAGCTATCTCCAAAGCGCCAAACTAAGAGATTACTTGGATAGAAAAAGAACCATAACATGGAACCTTCAATCACTAATGCCATGTATACAATATAACCTAATAAATAAATCCATAAGAGCATTAATAATGTTTGATAATCATCCTTTAGATGAACGACGACTAAGTAAACAAAAGCAAATCCAATTGTAGGAAAAATCGTCCATACCGGATAACCAAACCAGAAAATTCCAAGTATAGGAAAAAGCAGAAAAACGAGCGCCATGTAAAAAAGAATATCATTTTTCTGACGACTTCTAAACATTAGTTCACCTCAGTCCTTTTTTTGACAAGATATGTTATTCCCACTAATAATACCACATAAACAAACATTATCAAGATGGAATTGATATTGATTACTTCCTTATCTGACCAATCAAGAACAAGTCGATTAACGTGATAAACAGGCGTCCATTTAGAAATAGTTTGCATCCAGTCAGGAAAAGTCTCTATCGGCATCCATGAACCACCGATAATTGCTAGTAAGATAAAAGAAATATTGCTAACGATTGACATCACTTGCTGTGACTTCAATTGAGAAATCAAGAGACCGAATGCTAAAAAGACCAGGCTCGACCCTAATAACAATACACCTGACCCTAACCACTTCTCCCATGACATGGTCACCTGGCGGTAAAATGCACCAACTAAGAAAGTAACTATAATTGAGCAGATAAAATAAATTAAGACCCGAAATAATTTTGATAGGTAGTAATGACCCATGGTTAATCTAGAATGTCTAATATAACTCATCCAATGATTGGTTTTATCTTCCACTAGCATAAAAGGAAAACTAAAGAAACCAAAGCTAGACATGGAAAATCCTGTCATGGTCAACATGTAATGCCTAACAAATAACTCTTGCCTCTTAGGATCGGGCGACATTTCCATTCCAGAATAAAAGATAAAAAAGCTAATTGGCATGCCTATAGCCATGATAAATACTGTCCACTGACGCCAAATTTGAATCCATTCTATTTTAAGCAAGGCTTTCATGTTCAATCTCCTTTGTTGTTTCAAATAATGTATCTAGTAAGGTCTTATTTTGAATTTCGATATCTGTAATCGCAAGGCCTTCTTTATAGAGCTTATCCCAAATAACCACTAAATTTTTAGTCCTGAATTGGAAACAATCCTTTTTAAGCAAAATATCATAACAATCTTGACGTTCTTGAATCTCATCTAAAAAACTGAGAGGTAAGGTTACTTGTTTATCTTCTTGGCACCTCATTTCATAAGGAGTGGTATCACGAATCAGTCGTCCTTTGTGGAGAACCAATAATCGATCAGCTGTATGCTCTACTTCTTCGATATAATGACTAGAATATAGAATACTTACTCCTTGTGCTTTTAGTTTCTCTATAATCTCCCAAAATTTTTTCCTAGTACCTGTGTCCATCCCAGTAGTTGGTTCATCTAGAATTAAGATTTCTGGCTGTCCTATCAAACATAAGACGAAAGCTAGCAATCTTCTCTGGCCACCCGATAACTTCCCTGCTAAATGATCATACTGTTCTTGATCAAATCCTAAGTAAGAAATGACCTTATCAATGGAAAGAGGATAACTGGCTACTGAACGAAAAAATGTTATTAATTCTCTAACTTTCAAATTAACCGGGATGGTATTTTCTTGTGATAAAACAGCTATCTTCCCTTTCAATTGACCATTCGTAGGTGATAGTTGTTGTATTGCTATACTCCCCTTATTAACATTCCAATCACCAATTATGCACTTTAGTAAACTGGATTTTCCTGCTCCGTTTTGACCAATCAAAGCAACACATTCTCCACGAGTTATCTCAAAAGAAATGGCATCTAAAACCTCTTTTTCTTTAATGGTCTTACTAATATTCTTTACTGAAATGAATGTTTTCATTTTAACTACCTCCATCGCATTTCTTAAAGATAGTTTATCTTTTATTGAAACTCTTTTTTAGCCCTACTTGTCATGACATCACATGACATTTGTCATCTTCTCAGAAAAAAGCTAACCACTTTAGTGATTAGCTTTGACATATGATATCTTACAGGTTCCCCTCTTCTTTCAACTTTGCTTCCATCTGCAAACGTTGAACTTTCATGGTTGCGGTGCGAGGAATATCCTCATAGGCCATGAGAATAGGCTCTTTCAGTAGTGGCAAATCATTCACTGCCGACCACCAAGCTTCCCAATTCATGCTTGCACCTTCAGCTAGTGCTAGGATTGGTTGCGGTCGTCCATCTCCATCACGAATGATAACCACCTCACTGAGGAAATCCAACTGGTCCAAGAGCATATCTTCCAAGGCTATATTACTATCAATCTGGTCAACGACATCAACCTGACGGTCTTTCAATAATAAAGTTCCTTCTTCGGTCAAGAAACCGTAATCTCCAGAGTCCCACCAGTCGCCATAAACATTTTCCTGAAAGCGTGCATCTTCTTTATAGTAGGTGATTGCTCTTCCTTTTGAAAAAAGTTGAATATGCGCATTTTGATCTGCCTCTAGGAGTTGTCCCGCGTCGTCTGTCACACGAGCTTGTGTATATCCCTCAAGTCCTACTCCCATATCACGCGCATTGTTTTGGTCAATATTCTCCAAACGATGATAGTGTAGAATCATCGGACCACATTCACTTTGTCCGTAAAACTGCATAAAGACAGGATTGTTTGCCTTTGAAGCGGTGAGAAATGCTTTCATAGTTGCTTTATTGATGGCATCAAAAGTCGAATGATAGAATTTCACACCACTAAAAACAGCTGGGTTTTCTTTGGCCAACCGAGCCCATTGTACAAAGTTATTAGGATGCGTTTCAAGAGCCATAGGCTTGTAGGTTTTTAGCTGATTTTCCACTTCTGAGGCTTGGGCTGATGACAGAGGGAAAATGGGAAAACCAAGATTAATGGCTGACGAAATACCAATATTATAACGGGAATGAACTGGAGAAATATGAAAGGCTAGAAGCCCTCGTTCCTTCATTTTGACAAAAATTGTCTATTGCCAGGCCACACGCCAGCCCAGGCTTTGACCGGTATGACAAATCAGTTTGGGAACACCTGTCGTCCCAGAGGTATGGGGCATGTATTGAATAATATCTTCTGCCAAAAAATCTTCTGAAACAGCTACTGCTTCTGTCTTTAATAGCTCTGCTACGGATACTTCAGTTACCAAGTCCTTGGCTAACATATCAGAAACTCGACCTGCAGTTTCGTCATCATAAACTATAAATGATTTTTCCAAACGCTTCGCAAAAACATCCAAGGTTGCACTAGGCAGATGATAGGATACCATGACTGGCACAGCGCCGAGATAGATCACAGCAACCGCCAAAAGGTAAGTCTCAAAAGAAGGACTTTTATAAAGCATAACCTTATCGCCTTTGGTAATCCCTCTCGCGAACATGCGACCCGACATTTGAACAATAGCCTCATGAACCTCTTTGTAGGTAGACTCTGCTGGCAATTATGGAAAAGCTGCATAGGATTTGTTTAAAATAATGGCAGTCTCAGGAAACCCTTCGGCTGCTTCCTTGAACTGCCTATAAAGATTCAGGGGACGGTAAGCAATAGCTTTAAACATATAAACCTATTTGTGAATAAAAAATATAACATGATTACAATCTAACTTTTTAAGTGATAAATCAATGGAATTTTTTAAGTGATAATTCTACAATTTGTTCACATAAATCCTCATATTTAATCCCAAATGCCTCAGCTTCTTGAGGAAGCAAACTTGTGGGGGTCATACCAGGTAGTGAATTAGCTTCAATGCAATAAATATTATTACTTTCATCAACTATAAAATCTATTCTTGCATATATTTCTAAACCAAGTAAATGATTGACTTTTAAAGCTATTTGTTGCATTTTATTCCTTAAATAATCTTCAACATTTGCTGGAACAACTTCTTCAGTTGCACCTTTTTGATATTTATTTTCATAGTCGTAAAATCCCGACTTCGGAATTAATTCTATGATTGGTAATGGTTGTTCATTTAAAATCCCCACAGAAAATTCTCTTCCAATAATTTTTTCTTCTACAAGTACTTCTTTGGAATATTTACTTGCAAAAGCCAAAGACTTTTGTAAATCATCGTTAGTTTCAACTATCTTGACACCAATACTCGATCCATTATCATTGGGCTTAACCACTGCAGGAACACTTAATTCTGCTTGACTTCCTTTCTTATAAATAGTCCATTTTGGAGTAAGAATCTCATCTTTTAACATCAATTTTTTTGACGTTAATTTATCCATTGCTAGAAGGCTACTTTTAAAGTTTGACCCTGTGTACTTTATTTCATGTAGATCAAAAAAGGCCTGTAACTTCCCATTCTCACCAATTCCACCATGCAAACCTAAAAATACAATATCAGAACTCTTACAAATATTAACCACATTATGCCCAATTTCAATTGTTCTACCATTATTTTCTAAAATCATCTTATCTAAATCAGGTTCAGTCCTTGGAATTGAATAAGAATAGTGTTTTTTGCCATGATTTGTATAAGCTGTATCAAAATTTTCCGAATCAGGAAAACCTAAATATAAGTCCATAAGAAGTACCTTATGACCTTTCGAAATCAAAGCATTGGCTATCTTAGAGCCCGATGACATTGAAACATCTCTTTCATCGCTTAGTCCACCTGCTAAAACTACAATTTTCATTTGAATAGCTCCTTATAACTCCACTAATATGTTGTCCATATTATATAATATTTTAAATTCAAATGATATTATAAATAAAAACTATTATCAATATTTTTGTCACAGTAAATTCTCAAATACACCATAGGGAACCATAACATATCACTCTCCTTTTCAACGAACCGTTTCAACTTTCCAAGTCTTTAAACCTCTGTAACGAATCGCTCCTTCTTGATCGGTCCTATAAATCATCATCTTTTTTGCTTCAAAGCGCTCTAAGGTTTCATCATTGGGATGATGGTAACGGTTATTAAGACCAGCTGAAATCAAAACGACTTTTGCTCCGATATGTTTTAAAAAGTCTGGATCAGAGGATCCTTTAGAGCCATGGTGCCCAGCTTTTAAAATATCAACAGGTAAGTTGGGATACCTCATCATCAAGGATTTTTCACCATCAACTTCTAAATCTCCCGTAAAAAGAAATCGTTTATTTAATAACTTTCCATATAAGACCAAGGAATCGTTATTCCCACCATCTCCCTGATCCCACGGGTAGAGAACTTGAAGAGAAGACCCCATAATCGCAATCCGATCCCCAGCTTGAAGCAAGCCTACTTTGATTTTCAATGATTTTAGTTCGTTTACAAAAGAGGGATTGATCAGAGCACCTGGACTAACCAAAACTTCCTTAATGTTAAACTGCTTGGCTAAAACTGTCATATCTCCCATGTGATCTGCATCAGTGTGGGTAATCACAAGCTGATCGATGGACGAAATCCCTCGACTTTTCAGATAAGGGATAGATGTCCGTTCAGCATTAGCTGTTTTCTGCCGCCTGCGCCACTCCTCTTTCTGAGAAAAATCAACTCGGCCTCCCGTATCAATAAGCAAGGTTTTCCCTCTGATATCCCTAATGAAAATCGAATCTCCTTGCCCAATATCTAGAACAGTCACCTCATTTTCCAAGGGATTTTTCGTCATAACAAACAAGGCAACTACAACAACCAAAAAACAGTACCTCAGTTTTTTACGATGCCAAAAATCATGTACAACAGCTAAAGAAATGAGCATTAAAATAAGTACAGTTAAGTTAGGGCTACCAAAAACCAAGGGGCGAGGAGACAAATGTACCGTCCACTTGATAACTGATTCTAAAAAGTAAAAGCAAGGATTAAAAAAGTCTAGAGATACTATCGGACTGGCTAATAACACAAGACTTAACAAGGGTAACAGAAAGACATCAAAAATTACTGAAAAGAATGCTGTTAAAAGAATTGACAGAGGCTGAAAAGTCCCGAAATAAAATACCAACAAAGGTAGAATACCTAGTGAAAGTACCAAACTTTCTACTACTGCTTTGCGGCGTCCTGACAAAGCCTCTAAATCTAAGGTAGACAGTATGAAGGCATAAGCAAAAGATAGAACGCCTCCTGTTGTCACCAGAAAATGGGGCGATAGCAGGAACAATATTAAGATGGTTGTCCCTAAATTATCCCATTTTCGCAAGCCAAGTTGACTAAGAATAGCCTGTAATAAGCTTCGCACCACAGAAATCGTAAATCCTGTTAGACCGGCGTAAAGAAAGGAAAATGGCAAAAGAACATATAGAAAATGCTCCCTCAAAAGCCCTAGACGTAAAAGGATCGTCCGAAAAATACCGACAAAAAAGCCCACCTGCATGCCAGACAAGGCAAAAAGATGAATAATCCCCAAATCCGTATAGATATCACTCATCTCGTCAAACGACTTATCCAAATACCCCAACAAAAGTCCCGTCATATAGTGTTTCATAGGCTCAGGAAAGTGTTGATTGATGTGGACCAAAAGTTTTCGTCGCCACAGTCTAACCCATTCCTCTAGAGTTTGAGGTACACCACGATGAATGGCTTTAACTTTCTCGACTTGAACAATGCCATAAATGCCTTCTCGCTTCAAATAAGCCTTATAATCAAAACCTTTGAAATTTCGCTGACCTTGTGGTCTCTCAACTGAAGCCACTACCTTTAAAAGAATCAGCTGATTAAGATTTTGAAAATACTCTTTTTCCGATTCCGTCTGTAATTGATAATAAAACTGATACCTTTGCTTACCTTCTTCAGCACGCGCAGATAACAAATCACCATCTACAGAAATGCTGTCAGGTATTACACGCAATGTCGACACTTGACTTGGAAGCTGATTTTCCAGCTGAATCTGCTTGTGCTCCACAAAAGTAAAATAAGCAACAAATAGAGTAAGGATAACAATCGTCTGTATAATTACCTTTTTAGAATATTGTCTGAATAAAGCGATAACTGCAAGCAAAGCCAACAAAATAGCAACCCAGGATTTGGTCAAGATCATAAAATAGGTCAAAGCTACTAAAAAAGCCAAATAGATTGGCTTTAACATCACTGGTTTAGTCAACAGTTACTTCCTCGCGCAGTTTTTCAAGTGTCTTTTCACCGATACCAGAGACATTAGACAAGTCATCAACCGATTTGAACCCACCATTACTATCACGATAATCAAGAATATCCTGAGCTCGTTTTTGACCGATTCCAGAAATTGTCTGTAAATCCGAAAGAGTTGCTGTATTGAGATTAACCTTATCAGAGCTATCTCCTGCAGTTTCAACTCTACTTGTTACCGTTGTGTTCGTCGCAACAACTGAGATATTTTCCCCCTGTCTTGCCACATAAACAACTGCTTCATCATTGAGTTTCTGGGCAAAGTTGACCGATTGTCGATCAGCTTCTGCTGTTACCCCACCAGCTAGTAAAATAGCATCATTGACCCTGCTATCACTTGGTAGATCATAAACACCAGGTTTCTTGACTGCCCCTTTGATGTCGACCGTAATGGTCCGTGACGATGTGATATCACTTTCTACTGTAGCCTTCTCTGAAGAAATAGCTGCACTGCTGAGACTTTCTGACTGTCCTGACCAAGATGGCAAGAGCTCTTCCTGAGCGTTCTTTGAAGGATTTCCCAACAGAAAAAAGCAAGAAATGACCACTAAAATAAGCAATCCAATCAGACCAGCTATGACTTTATTAGCTTGGATTTTCTCTACAATATCCTCAAACATGATTCTCCCCCTACTTATTTCATTCGAAAGAAAATCAAAAAACTCCAGAAAATCTGAAGTTTTGATCATTATGGTTTTTTAACGGTACGTTCTGGATTCCAAATAAAGCTGGCAACCAAACTAAACATAAGGGTTAGAAGTACAGCAAGAACAGCTACTATACCCAAGGGAATGCGATAAATCAAAGTCAAGGGATTTCGTTTCATTTTGGTCGTTCGGAAGCTCTCATTTTCAGCGTCAAGTCTATCAAACTCTGCCTGAATACGGCGAGCCACTTCTGCAATCCCTTCATCATTCATCCGACGAATATCTGAAATATCAATTGGATTTCCAAAATTCATGTCCACACGCTCACCATTTAGGAGACCACCAAGCGACATCGGACCAGCATAAGCAGCCGGCATAATTTTCACCTTAGCCATCTTAGCAATCACAGCAACACCACCTTTGACATCTTGTGAATGGCGACTGCCACTTGGAAACATAACAAGTGAGCGATTGGCTTTCTTGAGCATATTGACAGGGTACTTAATCGCTTCTTGACCAGGCTTAGCGCGATCAATAGGAAAAGCACCACACATACGAATCCACCAACCAAAGATTCGGTTGGTAAATAATTCCTTTTTAGCCATAAAGATAAATTCTTTCGGACGAGCCGCAAAGGCCATATAAACTGGATCCCAGAAGGTTCTGTGAGGAGCCACTAGAATATAATTTTCCTCAGCAGGTAATATTTTCTCTTCATTATGGTAGTGAGCATTGCCATTAAAAACCCAAAGCAAGAAGACCACTAAACCACGTAAATAGGCATAAAACATCTTATTTCCTCCATACAAAGTCTCCTTATTATAGCATGTTATCACCATTTGGAAAACAAGAAGACTGACAACAAATCTCATGCC
>NZ_JBLOJT010000064.1:0-10035 GCF_047785745.1 Streptococcus pluranimalium
CCCAAAAAGAGAGAACCGGAACGATTCTCTCTAGGTATTAATTATAAGTCACCCACTACAGTTGACGAAGAGTCAAAATCATTTACATATAACCGGCAAATCATTAGACCAGAATTCCTTTGACACTCATCAATCATTTACAAACTGGCTCAATAAGCCATTGATAAATTTAGCTGATGTTTCGTCTGAATACTTCTTAGCAATCTCAATGATTTCGTTTAAAGCAACACGATCGGGTGTTTCATTAAAGTACTTGATCTCATACAAGCCAAGACGAAGCATGGTCCTGTCCGTTAAAGTTAGGCGTTCAAGTGACCAACCCTTACGTAACTTTTCGGAAATCAAGGCGTCTAACTCATCTTTGTGGTCTACAACACCATTTACCAGATTCAATAAGAAAGCTGGCACTTCAAGTGTTCCATCACTGTCTACCTCTTTATCATGCAAATAGGCAGATTCAGATGCTTGTAAAAAGCCACCACCAAACTCCATACTAAATAGGGCTTGAAAAGCACGCTCACGAAGATCACGTCTCGAGCCAGTAAAACTACTAGTCTTGCTCATTCAAAAAATCCTCGCTGAAGAGACTGTTCAAATCAGGTTTTGGTGTCTTTTCAGGGACAATTCCAACCACATGAACATTTACTTGAGCAACTGTTACTTCAGCCATATCATAGACAGCTGTTTTAACAGCTTTTTGTACGGCAATAGAAACAGCTGGCACATTGACACCATATTGAAGATAAACATAGATATCAGCAACAACATCACCGCTCTCGTCAGTCTTCAAGTAAACACCACGACCAAGACTCGCTTTACTTAGCGTATCAGCTGCTTTTTTGTTATGTAATGAGTGAACACCGTCAACCTTAGTTGCAGCAATCCCTGTAATAACTTCCAATACGCGCGGCGAAATAACAATTTCACCAATATTTTCAGTAATCATAGCTTTTCCTTTCGTCACTATCGTTAAAGTAAATTTTTTCAGTTTTGAAAAACTTTGACTATCAACTTTTCTAACTTGGCTTAGGCACGTGAAACGTAGGTACCTTCAGCAGTGTTAACAACAAGTTTTTGACCAACTTCGATAAAGTCTGGAACGTTAACCACAAGACCGGTTTCAAGTGTTGCAGGTTTACCTGAACCAGTAACAGTTGCACCTTTGATAGATGGTTGTGTTTCAACAACAGTCAACTCAACAGTAGTTGGTACTGTTACACCGATAACTTCTGTTCCGTAGAATTGAATTTTAACTTCTTCATTTTCTAAAACATAAAGCAACTCATTTTCAACGTTTGCTACGGGAATTTCGTATTGGTCGTAACTTTCAGTATCCATGAAGAAGGCAGTATCATCCATTTTGTAAAGGTATTGAGCAGGACGTGTTTCAATGATAGCTTGCTCAAATTTTTCGTCCGGACGGTAAGTTGTATCAAATGTTGATCCTGAACGAACATCACGCAATTTCATACGCATGATTGTGTTACCTTTACCAGGTTTGTGGTGACTGGCATCCAAAACTTTGATCAATTTACCATCAGCTGTTACGAAAGTCATACCAGCTCTAAGCTTACTTGCTTCAATCATTCTATTAATACCTCTTTGTAAAAATTATTTATCACTTCATTTTAGCACAAATACCAGCTTTTGTAAAAACTCAAATGATTTTTCATTACTTTCACAAGAGGCCCAACTATTCGTCTTTTATTCCCAAGCTTAATTCCGGGACATCATGCTGGATGTAGGCAACACTTTTTTTCTCCAAGAGCTCAATAGCAAAGGGATGCGGACGGTAATTAGCCTTATAAGTGATCTTCTTGATGCCTGCTTGGAGCAAGGCCTTGGTACAGTTCAAACATGGAAAATGCGTCACATAAATCTCTGTGCCATCTGTTGAAATCCCTTCTTTGGCACACTGAACCAGAGCGTTCATTTCAGCATGAACCGTTCGGATACAATGCCCATCTTCCATATAGTGGCCAGCTTCATCGCAGTTATCGGTATCTGAAACGCCACCATTATAACCTGTAGCGATGATACGGTTATTTTTGACCAAAACAGCACCAACAAAGGCTCTATCACAGGTTGAACGCTTTGAAATCAACTCAGCATTAGCCATAAAATAATCTTGCCAAGACAGTCTTTTCATCTTCTTCTCCTACTTGATGACAATCAATTCTTTAGGGGCTTGGGTCAATACGTCGCAACCAGTCTCTGTAATCACCAAGTCATCTTCGATACGCAGTCCATATTTATCAGGAAGATAAATCCCTGGCTCATCCGTCACTACCATACCAGCTGCTAACTTATCATCACTACCACGGAAAAATGGATTTTCATGGATATCCAAACCAATGCCATGACCAATACCATGTGTGAAGAATAATCCATAACCCGCATCCTCTATCATTTGACGGGGAATAGCATCGAATTCTTTATGTGTCATGCCCGCTTTCGCCTGCTCAATCAAGGTCTCATTGGCTCTCAGAACAATATCGTATATCTCACGCTCTTGGTCTGTTACATATCCAATATGGATGGTACGCGTCATGTCACTGACATAGTGCTTGTAATAGCATCCAAAATCAAGGGTTAGAGATTCTCCCGACTGAATCACCTTATGGCTAGCAACACCATGAGGCATGGCTGAACGATAGCCCGAAGCTGCAATCGTTTCAAAAGACACACCTGAAGCGCCATACTCTCGCATACGAAAATCAAGGAAGTTCGCTACCTGCATCTCCGTTGTTTGCCCAGGTTTTATGAAATCTAAAACGTCGATAAAAGCCTTATCGGAAATCTGGCAAGCTTGTTGAATGGTTTCAATCTCTGTGGCATCCTTAATCACGCGCAGACTTTCGACAAAATCTGTCTGAGATAACCAGGTTGTTTCAGGCGCTAAACTGGTTAACTCTCCATAAAAGGCATAAGAAACCTGACTATCAAAGCCAGCTCTTGTGATTTTATCAGCCTTGATGATGTTGGCAATTTCAGCTAAAGGCGTACGGGTCTCGATAATATCAAAACCTTCAATCACTTCTTTAGCAAGCAAGGTGTAGCGGGCATCCGTCATGAAAATGCGACGGTTACGAGTGATAAATACTGTACTCTCTGTCCCCCAAAATCCCGTTAGGTAATAAATATTATTTTGCCCTGTCACCACAAAACCATCTAAACCTGACTGCCTTAACTTATCTTCAAAACGAACAACCCTAGACTCCATGAAAACCTCCTTATATTAACTTATCAACGACTTTATTTTATCAAAAAACTTCCATTGCCTTCAATAAGATAATGGAAGTTTTTAGTAATCAAATTTTTAGTATCTGTATTATTCAGCTTCTTGATATTTGAAGACCACATTTGTTTGATAAAGTTTTGTCAATTTATCAAATACAAAATATGATGCTAGCGCTGCAACAGTAGGAATAACAAGCCAAGCTAAAACGGTGACTGCAAGTGTGTTTCCAGCCTTAAGACCTGCCAATGGTCCAACCAAGCCAACAAGCCCAAAACCTGCAGAAGCTGGTGTCCCTGTAATATTAAAGATTGGAACAGAAAGACTTGAAACAATAGCTGTAGTTACAACTGGAAAGAGAATGACTGGATACTTGAATAAGTTAGGCATCATCATTTTCATAGAACCCATGGCGATACCAAGAGTAACACCTGAATTATTGGTTTTCCAAGAATGAACAATCAAAACAAGCGTTGTGCTTGCAACTCCCATTGCCGAAGCTCCAGCAGATAAGCCGAAAAGTCCTACTGCAATTCCAATCGAAACTGTTGAAACAGGTGAAATAATCAAAATAGCAAATGTTACAGCAATAAGCATACTCATTGCATATGGCTGAAGCGTCGTAAAGTAGTTAATCATCGTGCCAATTGCCAGAGTCGCTGAGCTAACTGCTGGCAACGTGTAGAGACCAATAAGCCCTGCAAGACTTCCTATAACAAGCGGTGTTAAAACGAGCTCCGCTGATCCAAAGCGTTTCTTAATGACTTTAACCATCAAGATGGCAAGAGCAGCTGTCAACATGGTGTTGGTGATATTTCCTTGACCATTCCCAATTAAAAGGGTCGCTGCCTCTCCAGCTTTATCAAAATAAGTCTGATTATCTTGGGTAATAACACCTGAACCAACAAAAGCTGCATCTGCAATAGTCATGCTGCGTAGCGAGTCCAGATGGAATTGATGGGAAATAATGGCACCAATAGTTAGTGGTGTTGCTAGTTGGAAAATCTTTACAACTGTAACTAAGCTAACTCCCAGGGTAAATCCAGGAAAGTATTGCAGAATTGTGGCTAAGATGGCGTTTGGAATCAGACCAATAATGATCCCTAGCGCTGTACCATTCAAGACTTTAAAAAAGAAGTCTTTGGGTGAAACATGAGAAAACTGTGAATCCATATGCATACCTCCTAAAAGCCCCATTTGCTGGGATGTGCTTTTCATTATAACCAGAGATTTTTTTAAAGTCAACACAATTTTATAAATTTTCTGATTTTTTCGCTAATTTAGATAATTACATAATAAGTAGGCGTTTTAAAGACTCAAAAACAAAATAGCTGCTCTGCAAAAAACTCCTTTTAAGGGATTAAACTTCCTAAAATCCAAGAAGAAGCATCCTATCATACTACAATATGGAGCACATTTTCATATCAAGCAACATCATCATAATCATTGAAAATCAAAATCTAACGTTGTGAAGTTTACCATGATGAACTTTAGTTCTAGCTACGACGCTTTTTCTAGTCAGATTTTGATTTCCGTCGAGTATAAAATAAAAAAAGTTCAGTTCTATTTACATCAGAACTGAAGCCTTTTAACTATTAGATGTTCATTGTTTGAGCAAAGTAGCTTGATTTTTATTTCCGCCGCTTATAATTTTGTTTTTAGATAGTTCCCTGTGTAAGAAGCTTCCACCTGTGCGACTTCTTCTGGTGTTCCTGTGGCGATGATTTGTCCACCACCGACACCTCCTTCTGGCCCTAAATCAATGATATGGTCTGCTGTTTTGATAACATCAAGATTGTGTTCAATAACAAGAACCGTATTTCCTTCATCCACAAAACGATTTAAAACAGTAATTAAACGAGCAATGTCATCGGTATGAAGCCCCGTTGTTGGTTCATCCAAAATATAAAAGGATTTACCTGTTGAGCGTTTGTGAAGTTCACTGGCTAGTTTCATCCGTTGCGCCTCACCACCAGAAAGGGTGGTTGCCGGTTGACCAAGTGTCACGTAGCCTAGCCCAACATCCTTGATCGTTTGAATCTTACGAGCAATTTTAGGAATAGCTGCGAAAAATTCAACCGCATCATCGACAGTCATCTCTAAAATATCTGCGATAGTTTTGCCTTTATAGTGGACCTCCAAGGTTTCAGAATTGTAGCGAGTCCCATGACAAACTTCACATGGAACATAAACATCCGGCAAGAAATGCATTTCAATCTTGATAATCCCATCACCCGAGCAGGCTTCACAACGTCCACCTTTTACATTGAAGGAAAAACGACCTTTTTTATAGCCACGAATTTTAGCTTCATTGGTTTGTGCAAAGAGATCTCGGATATCATCGAAGACACCTGTATAGGTAGCTGGATTTGAGCGAGGAGTCCGTCCAATTGGACTTTGATCTATGTCGATCAAGCGTTCAATATGCTCTATGCCTTCAACCGACTTATGCTTTCCTGGCTTATCAGCATTACGATTTAATTTTTGGGCAATGGCTTTTTTAAGAATACTGTTGACCAAGGTTGATTTTCCAGAGCCAGATACCCCTGTCACTGCAATAAATTTCCCCAATGGTAATTTAGCATCAATGTTTTGAAGATTGTTTTCACTAGCTCCCTTAACTTCGATGAAACGTCCATTACCTTGACGGCGTTCCTCTGGTACAGGGATGACTTTACGACCTGATAGGTACTGACCAGTGATGGATTTTTTTGATTTTGCCACTTGTTTTGGGGTGCCAGAAGCAACGATCTCACCACCAAGCGCTCCTGCTCCTGGTCCCACATCGATCAACCAATCCGCTTCCATCATGGTATCTTCATCATGCTCTACTACAATAAGGGTATTGCCGAGGTCACGCATTTTTTTCAAACTAGAAATGAGACGGTCGTTGTCTCTTTGGTGAAGTCCAATAGATGGTTCATCAAGGACATAAAGGACGCCACTTAAATTAGACCCGATTTGGGTTGCTAGACGAATACGCTGACTTTCTCCACCGGATAAGGTTCCTGCCATTCGAGACAAGGTTAAATAATTAAGCCCAACATTATTCAAGAAAGTCAAACGGTCTGTAATCTCTTTGATAATAGGACGAGCAATCATTTCCTCATTTTGTCCAAGGGTTAAGCTCGACACTTGTTTAAGATGGTCTTCGATGGAGAGTTCTGAAATCCGACCGATATTCATCCCATCCGGTCCACCAATACGAACAGATAGCGCAGCATCATTGAGGCGATAGCCGTTGCAAGTCGAACAAGTCAACTCATTCATATATTCGCGCATAACGCCACGTGTGTACTCTGAATTGGTCTCATGGTAGCGACGATTGACATTGGTAACAACACCTTCAAAAGGTAGGTCAATATCACGCACACCACCAAAATCATTTTGATAATGGAAGTGGAACTCACGGTCACCAGATCCATAAAGAATCACCTCTTTATCCGATTCAGCAAGAGCCTCCCATGGTGTATCCATATCGATACCAAAAGTTGTCATGGCTTGTTCCAGCATGGTTGGATAGTAATTTGATGAAATTGGATTCCAGGGTGCAAGCGCCCCTTCTCTAAGAGTTTTAGAAGGATCAGGCACAACCAAGTCCAAGTCCACCACCAACTTCATCCCCAAACCATCACAGGTTGGGCAAGAGCCAAATGGCGCATTAAAAGAGAAGAGACGAGGCTCTAATTCGGGAACGGTGAAACCACAAACCGGGCAAGAATAATGTTCTGAATAGAGTAATTCATTACCATCCATGGTATCAATCATGAGGTAACCATCTCCCAAGCGAAGGGCTGCTTCCACGGAATCAAAGAGACGAGAACGAATACCATCCTTATTGACCAAGCGATCAATAACAACTTCGATATCGTGCATCTTGCTCTTAGAAAGTTCTGGTACTTCGGTCACATCAAAAATCTCACCATCCACACGAACACGAACATAGCCATCTTTTTGGATACGTTCAAAAATCGTCTTATGCTGGCCTTTTTTACGACGAACGATTGGAGCCAGAATTTGCATCCGAGTTCTTTCGGGCAATTCTAACACTTCGTCAACAATCTGTTCAACAGATGAGGCTGAGATAGCACCATGCCCATTGATACAATAGGGAGTTCCCACACGCGCATAAAGTAAACGGAGATAATCGTTAATTTCCGTTGCCGTACCAACGGTAGAGCGAGGGTTTTTGCTGGTCGTTTTTTGGTCAATCGAAATGGCTGGACTGAGACCATCAATCGAATCTACATCAGGCTTTTCCATATTTCCCAAAAACTGTCTAGCATAAGCAGACAAACTCTCTACATAGCGACGTTGCCCTTCTGCATAGATAGTATCAAAAGCCAGAGAGGATTTTCCAGAACCTGATAAACCCGTCACCACGACCAGCTTATCACGAGGAATCTCCACATCTATATTTTTTAAATTATGAGCACGCGCTCCATGAATAACTAATTTATCTTGCATAATTTATGACGCCTATTTGGCTCAATTCCTTTCTCTAGATACCTACCTCAAAATATAAAGAAAACTAGCATCTTGCTTTTACATCTAAAAAGCCTAAAATAAATTTTTTCTTCTGTATCACTTTTAGAATGCTGTTATGATAACAGATTCAAAAAAACACGTCGTTCGCTTTAGTTCTTCTAAACGTTACTCTATTATAACAAAATCAGAATTTTTTACGGTAAAAAGAATCGTCAAGCCCTGCTTTTTTTTAAGACTAAAATAGAGTATAATAGATAGGTATGGCTAGATTCTAATACAAGGAGGGAATGCACATGAAACAAATGTTTCTGTCAACTGGAATTGATTTCAAAGAGATTGATACATTCGAGCCTGGCGCTTGGATTAATTTGGTCAACCCTTCCCAGGAAGAATCTCATCAAGTGGCCGAGCGCTTCAACATCGACATTACCGACTTACGAGCTCCCCTTGATATCGAGGAGACATCTCGTATCACTGTTGAAGATGATTATACTTTGATTATTGTTGACGTTCCTACCTACGAAGAGCGTAATAATAAAAACTACTACATGACCATTCCCTTGGGAATTATTGTCGCAGAAAATGCTGTTATTACGACTTGTTTAGAAGAATTGTCTATCTTTGATCAATTCAAGAATAATCGTGTCAAGAGTTTTTATACGTTTATGAAAACACGTTTTATTTTCCAACTCCTCTATCGCAATGCTATTCTCTTTCTAACCGCCTTGCGTTCGATTGACCGTCAAAGCGACCGTATCGAAGCGCAACTAGAAGACGCAACACGAAATGAACAGCTTATCGATATGATGGAATTGGAAAAATCCATCGTCTATCTAAAAGCTTCACTAAAAATGAATGAGCGAATCGTTAAAAAACTTTCCAGCAATACCTCAAGTCTCAAAAAATACGTTGAAGATGAAGACTTACTTGAAGATACTTTGATTGAAACGCAACAGGCTATCGAGATGGCAGGCATCTACGAGAATGTCTTGAATGCTATGGCCGAAACATCTGCTGCTATCATCAATAACAACCAGAACACTATCATGAAAACCTTAGCACTCATGACCATGGCTCTAGATATCCCAACCGTTATCTTCTCAGCGTATGGTATGAACTTCCAAAACAACTGGCTACCCTTAAATGGCCTACCACATGCCTTCTGGTACATTGTTTTTATTGCATCTGTTCTTAGCCTGATGGTTGTGATTTATTTTATTAGGAAGAAGTGGTTTTAACGTTTTATATTTGTCGGTAGCAAAGCTACTCGTCAAATAACGTTAGTTACTATTCGGCAACTAACCAATAACCCTCCCTTCTTATCGTCATTAAAGTCGCTAATGTCATGACGGAAATTTCTATTTTGAAATTCCCTAAACATCTCACTAGATTTTCGACAAAATAAGATCAGTGACTACTGACACTTGACTAAAAAACCTGTTACATTTTACAATACTTACCCTCATTTTGAAAGGATTATCATGGATTTAAACAATCTTACTCACAAGAACCAAGAATTTATTCACATTGCTACTAAACAGTTGATTCAAGATGGTAAATCAGATACTGAAATCAAAACGATTTTAGCAGATATTCTACCAAGTATTGAAGAAAATCAAAAAAATGGCATCCCTGCCCGATCTTTCCTTGGCGCTCCAACTACCTGGGCTGCTCAATTCACAAAAACAGAAAAAGAGGAAAAAATCGCTGCACAAGAAGCTAAAAACACTAATCCTTGGCTTATGTGGATGGATGCTTCTCTCTTTTGGTTTGGCTTTCTTGGACTCATTACTGGTTTTCTGACATTTAGCAATAGTAAACACCAATCTTATGGTTTATTAACTCTCATTGTGGTTGGTCTTGGTGGTGGAGCCTTTCTCTACGCAACTTATCACTATGTCTACCGTCATATGGGGAAAGAAAAAGCTCATCGCCCAAGCCTTTTGAAAAGCATCGGTATCTTAGGGCTCCTCATGGTAGGCTGGTTAGCTTTATTTAGTATAACTGCCTTTTTACCTGCAGCTATTAACCCACAATTATCCCCACTCCTACTCATCGTCCTAGGTGCAATAGCCTTTGCCGTACGCTATTATTTCAAGAAGAAATATAATATCTTAAGTGCTATGTCTGCACAAGCAACACCTAGAAGCTAAGATAAAAAGAGGGTGGAATAAAAATCGGTAACTCGAAGAGTTCAATTTTGCCGCCCTGCCTTCGTGCAATTGATTAAAGGGAGAAAAAAGGGCTCTTCGTCAACTGTAGTGGGTGACTTATAATGGCTCTTCGTCAACTGTAGTGGGTGACTTATC
>NZ_JBLOJT010000065.1:0-9686 GCF_047785745.1 Streptococcus pluranimalium
AAAAACGGATTCTCATTGCACTAAACACTCAAAAAGAGAGAACCGGAACGATTCTCTCTAGATGTTAATTATAAGTCACCCACTACAGTTGACGAAGAGCCCTTTATTTTCATGTGATTAATATTGTTATCGCATGTTGCGCTTTAAGCGATTAGTCATCCTTATTTTGGTTTCCAAGATTTCCACCTTGATTTAGATTTGATTGACTATCTGTTTGAGGGCTATCTTCCTCATCGGTGTTTCCATTTTGTGATTCTGAAGCAGAATTAGCCGTAATATCAGAGGAGGAAGAATTGGAACTGCTATCAGAGCTGTTTTCATTAAGGGAGTTGCCATTAGTCGCTCCAAAGGTATTATTGGTATCGTAAGTATTGTAGTTGCGTAAGCTAGAATTTCCAGTATAGCTGTTTAAGTAGACGTAACTACCGCTTCGATATAGGCCATTGGGCATAATCCAATCCTCACTGTATCCCCCTGTCATGTAGGACATCATCGTTCGATAGACATCTGTCGCTGTATCAAGCATTCCACCATATAAAGGTGTCAAACGATTCCTATAACCAGTCCATACTGCCATGGAATATTTACTAGTGTAACCAACGAAAGTTTCATCAGGTGCCATAGTACCGACAGCGCTGTTGTAGATACCTGTTTCAGCTTCTATCTTAGCTAACTCATTATCAGAATAGTTTGAAGTTCCAGTTTTACCTGCTTGATATAAGCCACTAATAGCGGCATTTTTACCTGTTCCATAAGAGAGTACAGACTTCATCATATCAGTCATCATATAAGCAGTGGTAGCCTTCATTGCACGTTTGCCAGGAGCAGAATAATCTTCTTTTGTACCATCGTTAAACTCAATACGATTGATATACATAGGCTCATAGTAGGTACCACCGTTTGCAAAGGCTCCATAGGCAGCCGCCATTTTTTCACTACTTGCACCGTATTTTTGGCTATTGCTGCTTGTATTACTAGAAATCGCATTAGAATAATGCAATTCAGGATAATTAATTCCCAGACCTTTGAGGAAGCTTTGAGCGTTTTTCAACCCAACCTCTTCAAGCGCTCTAATGGCAGGAATATTACGAGACTCCTGGATAGCACGCTGGATAGTCATATTACCGTAGTACTTACGGTCCCAGTTATAGACTTGCTGGTCTGTTCCAGGCCATGTGTAGTAACTATCTTGAATATTTGCTGAAGTAGCTGAGTAAATGTTGTTTTCAAGAGCAGGTGCGTAATCGGTAATTGGTTTCATGGTTGAACCCCAGTCGCGATCGGTAAGAACTGCCTGATTGATTCCGAGGGAAACATTTTCTTGTTTACGACTACCTAATTGTGCAACAACATTACCGTTTGTAACATCCATCACAGTTGAGGCTACTTGGAATTTATCATCAGGGTAGTACACGTATGTGTCAGTGTTATAAATATCCCATAAGAATTTTTGGAAATCAGAATTAACGTTGGTGTAAACTTTTAAACCAGCTGTATAGACATCTTTTCCGGTCTTCTCTTTAACTTGGTTGATAACTTCTTTAAGATAGTTATCAAAGTAAGGCTCGTAGCTGGCCTCTTTTTTGAGTTCATTTAAACCATCATTAACAGGTGTTGCGATAGCAGCGTCATACTGTTCTTTGGTAATTTTTTTCAATTCATACATCTCTGATAGAACAGTGTCTCGACGGTGTTTAGCTGTTTCGGGATTAGTATATGGATCGTATTGGCTAGGAGCTTGGGGGATTCCAGCTAATAGAGCCACTTGAGCAATAGACAAGTCTTTTAAATCTTTTCCAAAGTATGACTTGGCAGCTGTTAACATTCCATAGTTACCATTTCCCATATACACTTTATTGATATAGAACGTTAGGATTTCTTCTTTTGTATATTCTTTTTCCATTTTATAGGCTAACCAACCCTCTTGCGCTTTACGCTTTAGGTTTTGGTCAGACTTGTTGGTAGAAAAATAGGCTAACTTTATAAGTTGCTGATCCAGAGTTGAGCCACCTTGCGTTGTGTTGCTTGTTAAGTTATTCCAAGCTGCTCCTAGGATACGGTAAATATCAATACCACGATGTTCAAAGAAACGATGGTCTTCAATAGAAGTGATGGCATTAACCAAATCAAGCGGAATGTTATCAGCCGTTACATTTTCTCGCTTTTCAGCTCCTAAGTCAGCGATAAGATTATTGTCGCTATCAAAAATAAGACTAGAAGTTGTTGATTTTAACTTAGTTTCAGATAGTTTGGGTGCGGTACTAGCATAAAAAGTAAAGAGGAGGCCGCCAATAACGACTCCTAAAATAGCCAGTCCAGCCATAGCTAAAAGGATATATTTGGCGATTTTTGAAATGTGATTCATTTTATATTCCACCTAAAAAATGTTGTTCAATAATGTCAAGATATGGAACTTGAGGGAAGCTTGCTAATGTTATAGCAAAACCGTGTTGTTGAATAAAAGTCAAAGGCATAGCCCGCTTACCACTCTCAACTTGATAAAAATCTATCAAGTGTTGAGCGGGTAAGTAGTAAGTTTGTTTTAATGTTGAAAAATGCATTAAAACAAAGCAAATACCCTTCTGGTCAATGACGCGCTTCATATGATCAATTTGATGATCGTGAAAATTTTTCAAAGGCATAGCCTTTTTCTGTCGGGTTTCTTTAGCTTCAAAGTCAATGTAATGACCTTTATAAACACCAGAATAATCCGTTGTTGATGCCTGTCTAAAATAAGCTTCGACAATCTTTGCCCGACTCCTTTTAGGATAATCAACTTTAACAATTTGTACAGGTGTCGGTTTTTTGTGGATAACTGCAATACCATGGACTAGATAGTAGTCATTGGTAGCATTGATAGCCGACTCAAAAGACATCCCCCGATTGGCAAAGTTGATTTTAGGCTCCTTTTCTAATGGAGTGACTTGTCGTGTTTTTTTAGAAATCCCATGAGGATAATTAACCATATTTCTCCTAAAGTATTTCAAATAATGGTAAGATAAACACGTACCATTATATCATATTTTTGAGAGGACAACAAAATTATGACCACTCTTTTAGTGTCTGGTTATCGCAGTTTTGATTTGGGAATTTTTAAGGAAAATGATGAACGTATTTTAATCATTAAAAAAGCTATCAGACGAGACTTAGAACGATTTTGTTCGGAAGGATTGGAATGGCTTATTTTCACAGGTAATTTAGGCTTTGAATTTTGGGTGTTAGAAGTTGCTAATGACATGAAAGACGATTATAACTTGAAGCTAGCCACAATATTCTGCTTTGCCAATCAAGGAGAAAATTGGAACGAAGTTAATCAAGCTAAATTAGCTGCTTTTAAGCAAGTTGATTTTGTAAAATATAGTTTTGAGGCTTATGAAAATCCTGGACAATTGAAGCAATATCATCAATTTCTACTTGCGAATACAGACCAAGCCTATTTATTTTATGACGCTGACAATGAAACAAATTTGAAATACTTGTACGATACGATGCTGGAATCAGATTATAAAGTCACTCAATTACGATTTGATGACTTAAATGATATTGCCATGGAAAATGAGTAATAAATAGCTTGAAGGTAGAGGAAAATGCTTGCTTTTTAATTCTATTTTCTGTATGATATTTTATGATTAAATGATTATTGTAGCAGTAGAATGACGAGTGTTGGAGACAAGAGAATGACCAGTATTATCAATACCCCTAAAAAAATCTTTGAAAAAGAATTTAAAAAAGTAATGCGAGGCTATGATCAGCGAGAAGTTGATGAGTTTTTAGATGATGTTATTAAAGACTATGAAGCCTATGCGAGCATGATAGAAGAGCTTCAAGCAGAAAACGAACAATTGAAGGCACGTCTGAAAAAAGTTACAGATCAGGCACAAGCAAGTAGAGAAGGCATCAACTTTGGTCAGAGAACTTCAGATGGTATTCAACATTTATCAGAAAGTCCTGTGACTAACTTTGATATTTTGAAGCGTATTAGTCGTTTGGAAAAAGAAGTTTTTGGTAAACAAATTACGGAATAATTTATTCCTGTGTGATTTTCGGATAATCGCGTAGTATTTTGATACTATGAGGAAAGTCCATGCTAGCACTGGCTGTGATGCCGGTAGTGTTTGTGCTAGGCGAAAAAATAAGCCTAGGGACGTATGATGATACGTTACGGCAGGTAAAATGGCTAAGTCCTTGATATGCCTTAGTAACCTTGAAAGTGCCACAGTGACGAAGTTTCTAGGGAAACCTAGAAAGTGGAACGCGGTAAACCCCTCAAGCTAGCAACCCAAACTTTGGTCGGGGCATGAGATAGCTGGAAGACGAACAGAACTATCTTGACTGCAACAGCAGTAGACAGATGATTATCGAGGAAGTTGGTTCCTAGTCAACTTCTGAACAAAACATGGCTTATAGAAAATTACATAATAGGTTTAGCTAGCTTAGGCTAGCTTTTATTTAACAGTAAAAAGTGAAAGAAGTGCTAATGAAAGAAAGATTTGAATTAATCGCCACAGCAGCAGCTGGACTTGAAGCGGTTGTAGGACGTGAAATCAGAGACTTGGGGATTGAGTGCCAAGTTGAAAATGGTAAAGTCCGTTTTCAAGGTGATGTTAAAACTATTATCAAGACAAATTTATGGCTTCGTGCGGCTGACCGTATCAAAATTGTTGTTGGACAATTTCCAGCTAAAACCTTTGAAGAGTTATTCCAAGGTGTCTTTTCTCTAGATTGGGATAATTATTTACCTTTAGGATCGACATTCCCCATTTCGAAGGCAAAGTGTGTTAAATCAAAGTTACATAATGAACCAAGTGTTCAGGCAATTACTAAAAAGGCCGTTGTTAAAAAACTGCAAAAGATTTACCATCGCCCAGAAGGTGTTCCTTTGATGGAAAATGGACCTGAATATAAAATTGAAGTTTCGATCTTGAAAGACGTGGCAACAATTATGATTGATACGACAGGTTCTAGCCTTTTCAAACGTGGTTATCGTGTTGAAAAAGGTGGTGCTCCGATTAAAGAAAATATGGCAGCAGCTATCCTTCTGCTCAGTAATTGGTACCCAGATAAGCCTTTGATAGACCCGACCTGTGGATCAGGAACATTTTGCATAGAAGCTGCGATGATTGGTATGAATATCGCACCAGGCTTTAATAGAACATTTGCTTTTGAAAGCTGGTCATGGGTATCTAAGGATTTGATCCAAGAGGTGAGAGATGAGGCAGAATCAAAAGCTAATTATGATATTGAGCTGGACATTTCAGGTTTTGATATTGATGGCCAAATGGTTGATATCGCTAAAAAGAATGCAGAAGAAGTTGGACTTGCAGATGTTATCAAATTGAAACAAATGCGTCTTCAAGACCTAAAAACCGATAAAATCAACGGTGTTATCATTTCTAATCCACCTTATGGTGAGCGACTCCTTGATGACAAAGCTATCGACATCTTGTATAATGAAATGGGTCGAACCTTTGCACCACTAAAGACCTGGAGCAAGTTTATTTTGACCAGTGATGAAGCTTTTGAAACCAAATATGGTAGTCAGGCGGATAAAAAACGAAAATTATACAACGGTACTTTGAAAGTTGATCTGTACCAATATTTTGGCCAACGTGTTAAACGTCAAGAGGCTAATTAGAGAGGACTTGTATGAGTAAAGAAAATGACAACTTAGACTTTGATAAAGCAAAAGATTTAACCATTGGTGAGGCTGTCAGAAAAGATGCTGAGATTAAAGCTGGTGTAAAAGATGAAGACAGCATCTTAGATAAATACATTAAGCAACATCGTGAAGAAGTAGCTTCTCAAAAATTTGAAACTAGAGAAGTCAATTTGGAGGAGTTGGATACAGCCACTTTGGATGACTTTATCAAGAAGCAACGAGAAGAAGTTGAAAATAGAGCGGTAGCATCAGAAGCTGCTATAACGGATGCAACTACTAGTATAGATACTGCAGCAGTGGCAACGGTTGTGGGACAAAATTCAGATACCGTTAAGGCTGACGAACAAGAGGGCGGTGCTTTATCGGAGGAAGCTGAAGATGATTCCATTTTGAGAAATTCGAGTGATCTGGATGGTAAGCCGTTCTATCAAAGGAAAACACCTATTTTCTTAGGTTTATTAGCACTCCTTTTAGCCATTTTTGGAACGGTCTTTGCTGTGAATCACTTCAATAAAAAAGAGACAAGTCCAAGTTCTTCAAAGGCATCAAGTAGCAGCCATAAACCTTTGGATTCATCTGGAAAAAATGCATCAGCACAGGCTATTAAAGATAATGAAGCCTTTAGCCTGATGTACGATGGTTTCTTCACTGATGACAAGGCGCTTAAACTCAAAAATAGTGAATTTGGAAAACTTCCTGAGTTAGAAGCAGCCCTTAAAAAATTAGACGGTACAAAATTCTATGACGCTGCCAAGGAAAAATATGATAACTTAAAAGAGCAAATTGATGGTATTCAGGCTGTCAATGCGAAGTTTGACAAAGATGTTATTGTTGATGGAGAATTAGTTGATTCGGCAAAACCTAAGGCGGATGCTAACTTTGATGACTTACCAGTTGAAACGTTAAACACAGGAAATGCTAGGTTAGATAATCTATTGCAAAAAGCAGTAAAAAAAGGTCGAGATGAATTGAAAGGTATTAAAGATAGCAGTTCTTCAGAAGCAGAAGCTAGTCGCCAATCAAGTATTGCAGCTAGTGAAAGTGCTTCAAAAGCAGCTGAAGAAGCTGCGGCTGCTTCTCAAACGGAAAATCAAAAAGCTAATCAGGCACCGGCTAGTCAGTCAGTAGCCCCAGCCCCAACTGCACCGACGACATCTTCTTATGGAATCTCGAATTATGATAGTAGTAGTCTTCAGAGACATCTTAGTCGTGTTCCTTATAATAACGCAGCTATCGCAGATTCTGGAAATACTGCATGGAACTTTGCTCCTGGTATTTTAGAAACGGTTGTTGGAAAAGCTCAAGCGCGTGGAAATATTTCAGGGAATAACTACATCCTTGAGCGTGTTAATATTATTAATGGCAATGGTTACTACAATATGTTTAAACCTGATGGAACTTATTTGTTCTCAATCAATGCTAAAACAGGTTACTTTGTTGGTAATAAGCCTGGTAACGCTGATGCTTTAGATTACTAAAAAAGAGGATTTTTCCTCTTTTTTTGTTTTAGACGATATGGCGTGTGAAGGGATCATCTGAAATTCCTTTTTCTAGAATTAATTTTGCCCATTCTTTGGCAGAAAACAAACTATGATCCTTATAATTTCCACATGATTCAATAGTTGTTCCTGGCACATCTTCCCAAGATGTGACATTCGCAATTTCTTGAAGAGAAGATTTGATGACACTAGCAATTTCTGTTGCGTCTTGTTTTCCCCACATAATCATGTGGAATCCAGTACGACATCCAAAAGGAGAACAGTCGATGAGTCCATCAATACGCTCACGGATAAGCTTGGCTAGTAGATGTTCAATAGTATGTAAGCCAGCAGTTGGAATGGAATCTTCATTTGGTTGAACAAGTCGAATATCAAAGTTAGTAATGATATCCCCAGCAGGACCGGATTCTTCAGAGATAAGACGTACATAAGGTGCCTTAACGATAGTATGATCTAATTCAAAACTTTCAACGATAACTTCTTTTGACATAAGCGCCTCCATTTCTTTCTAAGATTATCATACCATAAATACTAAGAGAGAGCCGTTAATGAAGCATTCTAGTTTGCGTTAGAACAAGATTTTAGCATGGTTTCATAAGTTATCTGAGGATAATTATTACAAAAATAGCGGATATTCCTTCTGTAAATCTGAAAATAAGGGTAAAGACTTATCATCGAGCTGTGCGAATTCTTACTGAGAGATTATCGCGATGAAGGCTATTAATCTTCTCTTGCTTTTCTTAGTTCAGAAATCTTGCTAGTCTTAAAAAAGTTTACGAATCATAAAGCAATGATTATGGCAATAAGATGGTTAAATCCTTCTAATTTTTCATTGTATAAAGTCTTAAAATATGATAGACTTAAAAGTGGTTTTGACTAGATTGAAACCTTAGAATTTTGAGGTAAATAAGATGTTGCAAGTTATTATAACATTGATTTTTGCCCTCATTGGTTTAGCTGTTGGTTACGCTATCATGACGATGAAGATGAAGTCTTCAACAGAAGCAGCGGAATTGACATTATTGAATGCTGAACAGGATGCTGTTAATTTGCGAGGGAAAGCAGAAATGGAAGCTCAAGCAATTCGTCAAACAGCTGAAAGAGAAAGCATTGCTCATCAAAAAGAACTTCTCCTAGAAGCAAAAGAAGAAGCTAGAAAATATCGAGAAGAAGTTGATCAGGAATTTAAAGCTGATAAACAAGAGCTGAAGGAAAGAGAAAATCGTTTAACAGAACGAGCCTATTCACTTGACCGTAAGGATGAGAATTTAGCTACAAAAGAAAAAACACTCGAATCTAAAGAGCAAAGCCTTTTTGATAAATCTAAACATATCGATGAACGTGAAAATCAAATCAGTAAATTAGAGGATGAGAAACGTGCGGAATTAGAGCGTGTAGGTCATATGACCATCGCTGAAGCGCGTGAAGTTATTTTGATGGAAACCGAATCTAAGCTAACGCAAGAAATTGCAACTAAGATTCGTGAATCAGAACAAGAAATCAAAGATAAGTCTGATAAAATGGCAAAAGACTTGTTATCACAAGCTATGCAGCGTATGGCTGGTGAGTACGTTACGGAACAAACTATTACGACGGTTCACTTACCAGATGATAGCATGAAGGGACGCATTATCGGGCGTGAGGGGCGTAATATCCGCACACTCGAAAGTCTAACAGGGATTGATATCATTATTGATGATACACCTGAGGTAGTGGTTCTGTCTGGCTTTGACCCAATCCGTCGTGAAATTGCTCGTATGACTCTGGAAGCTTTGATTGCTGATGGTCGTATTCATCCTGCTCGTATCGAAGAGTTGGTTGAAAAGAATCGTCAAGAACTAGATAATCGTATTCGTGAATATGGTGAAGAGGCTGCCTACGAAATTGGAGCTCCTAATCTTCATCCAGATCTTATCAAGATTATGGGACGATTGCAGTTTAGAACATCCTTTGGTCAAAATGTTCTTCGCCACTCCGTTGAAGTTGGTAAGCTAGCTGGTATTATGGCAGGTGAGTTGGGTGAAAATGTTTCACTTGCTCGTCGTGCAGGGTTCTTGCATGATATGGGGAAAGCTATTGACCGAGAAGTGGAAGGTAGTCACGTTGAGATTGGAACTGAGTTTGCTCGTAAATATAAAGAAAATCCAGTTGTTGTCAATACTATTGCCAGTCATCACGGTGATGTAGAGCCAGATAGTGTGATTGCAGTTCTAGTTGCTGCAGCAGATGCTCTTAGTTCAGCACGACCAGGTGCTCGTAATGAGTCAATGGAGAACTACATCAAACGTTTACGTGATTTAGAAGAGATTGCTTCAAGCTTTGATGGTGTTCAAAATAGTTTTGCTCTTCAAGCTGGTCGTGAAATACGTATTATGGTTCATCCTAAGAAACTAAGCGATGATCAGGTGACAATTTTGTCGCATAAAGTAAGAGAAAAAATTGAAAATAATTTGGATTATCCAGGTAATATCAAGGTTACGGTTATCCGTGAGTTCCGTGCTATTGATTACGCCAAATAGTATAAAAGA
>NZ_JBLOJT010000066.1:0-9645 GCF_047785745.1 Streptococcus pluranimalium
AATCGAACAAATCATACTGGCTTATCATTTGAGATATTTTGAAATCAACTAGCACCACGGGTAAAAGCTATATTATTAATGCCTTAGAACTTCCCTATTCTAACGCGAAGCTAGAAGCAACCAACAAACTCATCAAAGATATCAAACGACAAGCTTTTGGATTCAAGACATTCAAGAACTTTAAAACTAAAATACTCATCGCTTTGTATACTAAAAGGGTCAGGGGAGTGACCCTTTTAGGTTGTCTCTCGAAAACCGGAAAGAGACAAATAGAGAGAACCGGAACGATTCTCTCTAGATGTTAATTATAAGTCACCAACTACAGTTGACGAAGAGTCCAAAAACAATAGTATTAAAAATTTTGAAACTTTCTTTAGCATACCAAGTCTAAAGTCCACAGTTCCTTATCCCTAAAACTCTTTGTTTTAAATATTTTCTTATAAGATTGGAATAAATTATCAGAGTATTCTGAACTGACATTCAATCTGCTTTATACTAACTTATTCTTATGCTATTCAGATAACTAACTGCCATCACTAATCTAGCTTTTTTGTCTGCTACGCCTTACCGCTACACCAAATCCCAATAGCATCAGACCAGAAAGAGCAAAGTGAACTGTTTGTGATTCACCAGTCTCTGGTAATATAGTTTCTTTTGCAACGTAAGTACTTTGGAGTTTATTATTTTCATTCTTCTTATTATATTGAATATATCCTGTTTTGAACTTACCAGCATTATTTGGTGTTTCATCAGTATTCTTTGTAATCGCTGTTTCTGAAAATAGTGTTCCTTCTATCCACCTTAAACTATCAAAGATTAGTTCCTTGCTATTACTAATAACATAAGCATCATCTATCCATTCAGCGTTTTCAACATTGGGTTCAGTCGCGTTACTGTTAACATAAGCATCGTCTATCCATTCAGCATTTTCAACATTGGGTTCAGTCGCGTTACTGTTAACATAAGCATCGTCTATCCATTCAGCATTTTCAACATTGGGTTCGATCGCGTTACTGTTAACATAAGCATCATCTATCCATTCAGCGTTTTCAACATTGGGTTCGGTCGCGTTACTGTTAACATAAGCATCATCTATCCATTCAGCGTTTTCGACAATGGGTTCAGTCGCGTTACTGTTAACATAAACATCGTCTATCCATTCAGCGTTTTCAACATCGGGTTCGGTCGCGTTACTGTTAACATAAGCATCATCTATCCATTCAGCGTTTTCAACATTGGGTTCGGTCGCGTTACGGTTAACATAAGCATCATCTATCCATTCAGCGTTTTCAACATTGGGTTCAGTCGCGTTACTGTTAACATAAACATCGTCTATCCATTCAGCGTTTTCAACATTGGGTTCGGTCGCGTTACTGTTAACATAAGCATCATCTATCCATTCAGCGTTTTCAACATTGGGGTCAGTCGCGTTACTGTTAACATAAGCATCGTCTATCCATTCAGCGTTTTCGACAATGGGTTCGGTCGCGTTACTGTTAACATAAGCATCGTCTATCCAAACTGAAGAGGTAATCTTTGATACCGAACTTGGTTTCAAAGTAAAAGCTTTACTAGATACAATACGCCGTGGTGCTGTACCCTGATTAATAAGCACAGTGGTTACTTGCATTGATAGACCACCTGTTTGCTCATCCACACTATAAATCGTTCGGGTTTCTGTGACTCTTGGTTGTCCTGGAATAACTTTATCTGGACTACCAACAAGGGTATTACCATCATACTCAACCATTTCAGAAAGCACTTCTTCTTGACGAACAAGTTTAGGTTTAGTACCGACAACAATCTCTTTAGCAACAGCTGGCTTGGTGCTTAGAATAGTTGTTTGATCAACTACTGCCTTATCGCCATCAAGACGATAAGAGGTGCGAGTAGTAGTGATTGCAGGACTTCCCTCAATGCGAGTCACTCGTTTGTTGGCTTCAATATTATCATCAGCAACATAGCGAACAGGAATATCTGTTCCCACCAGCTCTTGAATGAGAGATTTAGTACCGACTTGTATCACTGTATCAGTAGGATTTTCGATCAATCGACCAGTGAACGCAGAGGCTTTACCAGATTGACCTAAAATAGTAACAGGCTGGCTAGCAAAAGCGAGTTGGTCATTTGCCTCATATCGAATTGATGGCTCTACGATAGAGTAAGCTTTATATTCCCACGTTCCAGTGAACGTAAGTGGTCCTGAAACCACTTGTTCATTTGCTGGATTCCATCCTTTGAATTTCCACTCACCTGTCGCATCTTTACTTTCAATTACTACATCTGTATAAAGATTTGGCACTGAGATAGTTTCATTTTCAGCCACTGTTTTTCCACTAGGTAGGGGAGCTTTTTGGACATCAAAATTAGTTTCTTTACCATTTTCAAAACTATAGCGATACGAAATCTGATAATTTTTAGGTTGTCTAATCGGTGTTGCTGGATTGATAACCATTGCTTTAGTACCAACAATACGCTCAGGGGCAAGGCCAGCATCTACGATAACTTCCTCAACCTTTTCAACTACTTTACCAGTATCCTTATTGAGAGTATAAGTCTTACGGATTTCAGTTAGTTTTGGTCGACCAGGTGTTACTTTATCAGGTGTTCCTGCTAAAACATTTGAATCCTCAACCACTTTTTCTGCTAAATCTTGACTTATTTGAGTGGTAACAGGTTTAGTACCGACAGTCACAATTCGAGGAGAACCCTCATAAACAACGGTTTGTTTGTTAACGTCATCAAGAACAGCTGTTCCATTAACTAATTCATAAGGGGTTGTCACCTTAGTTCTAGTCTGGCTACCCACATCAGTAATGACCATGTGCCCTGCAGAATCTTGTTCGTTTGCTACAAATTTCAATCGAATTTTTGATATTTCCTCGGTTACAAGTGGCTTAGTACCAACTGATATCGTCGTTGGAATCGCTTCTTCCGTGGTTTCTGTGATTTTAGGCACAGCTTTACCATCGACAATGTCAAAAGTGGTTCGGATTGTTGTTTTTTCAGGGCGACCTTGGTTAACTTCTGTTTTAATATTAGCTTCTTTAGCATCATCTCTAACATAAGTAACAGGAATTGTACCTGCTTCTCTAACCTCAACCTTTGGTTTAGTACCAACGGTAACAAGCTGACGCGTTGGATAAACAACTATATTACCTGTAATCCCTGATTGTTTTCCAAGAATACCAGGAATCTTAATAACATTGTCAGTGCCTGCTTCACGATCCTGGTCCGCCTCATAAGCAATCGAAAAATCAACAGGCTTGTAAGGCACAAACTCCCAAGTTCCAGTGAAGGTCAACGGTCCTGATACCAATTGCTCTCCTGGTGGATTCCACCCCTTGAATTGCCACTCACCACTCTGGTCTTGACTGGCTCTAACTTGATTGTCAAATGTAGTCGGCGGTGAAACTTTTTCTCCATCTAATACCAATTGATCAGCTGGTTTTACAATATTTTCTGCTCTGAATCGTTCTTCAGTTGCTCCTCTTATCGTAAATTCGTAAGTGATTTGTCGACTCTCCTTTGGAGCGACAAGGTCTTGTGGCTCCCAGAGGCCAAAGAAAACGTAACTTTTGCCATTATGCTCTTTTTTCAATAACCACTTTTTAAAGACCCATTTTTTATTATTGCTGACGACCGTTTCTGTAATCAAGGCTGGGGTTTTAGGCTCTGTCAGACTAATATCTCCATCGTTTTCAGGAAGGAGATGTCTAAAATCATCTGCCCTAAATAAAGGATCATTTTTAGATTCAGATGCCTTAAATTCATGGTAAATATGGTAAGGTTCAAGGTATCTATAATCGTTTTGAGGTGTTTTTTCTAAGGTTTCATCTAATTGTTTGGCAAGCACTATAGCGTCGCCTGATTCAGCATAAACATAAATCTTCTTATCCTGATACCTACCTGTTTGAGAAATAACTTCAATCGTAGGATTTTCAAGCAAAGTCGATACTGTCAACGTCCGCGCTTCATCAAAACTTAGCGTTCCTGAACCTGTTAACTTAGAAAAAGTAAGAGCATTATCTTGAGCCCTCAAGATAGCGTCTTTCTGTAAAGAAACATGCCCGCTAATGCTAGCATTTGGTGCTAGACTAACAGCTGCTTTTGGAAGTAGAGTGACATCTGTAACGTTTTCAAGCGTCAGATTGGCAGGTTTGCCACTAAAGATAAGATTAAGCTCACCACTAATAGCCTTAAAGCGATTCGTCTGATTCGTTGCATAAGTGATGGTTGCTTTGCCGTTTGTTTCAACACCTTGACTTAGTTTTGCACTATCACTAATTGTCGCAGTGCTAGATCCTGAAGTGACTAATTTCTCAAATTCACCACCCTTGATAGTCGCATTGGCAGCATTTAGAACTACTGTCGGCTTGCTACCTGTGCCATTAGGGTTATGGGTACGAATACCTTGATCAATCATGACATCGGCATTAAAGGTCAAAGGTACAGACTGCCCGCCATTCCCCACTGAAAAAATCTGCAAGTTTCCTGTCAGCGTGACTGGTTTATTGAAAGTCAAGGATTCATTGAGGTTCAAGCTACTGCTTGTTTGCGAATCGATCGTTAAAGCTTTATTAACGGTCAACGAACCAACATTACGGCTACTATAATCACCAACTAGGCGAATAGTCCCGCCGTCTCTTACTTTTAAGATAGCATCATTTAGATTATTGAGGGGCTGGTCAGGTGTTTCACCATTGCCATTTCCTGTTCCAGAGACATAGATAATGTCAAACGTTTTAGGTTGATTAGATGTTATTCGCCAAATCCCCTTATAAGTTGTTATGGTTTCAAGAGGATTGCTTGTATCTTCTTTCAGTATCTCCCAGTTAACAAAAGTGTAAGTCTGATTACCGACAGTAATCGGAGATTGTGGTGCTACTGGTGGTTGAGATTTGCTTGTTGCCTTTACAATTTCTTGTGGTAATGCTAACTCAGGCAAGTTAAGCGCTCCACCTTTATCATCTTGATAAACGTACTTAGTAGAATACAAGGTCTTAAAGAGGTTTTGCTTATTCGGATCACTTGTCATGGTATCCGTTTCTTCTATGATACGTGAAAAGAAATTCAGCTTTAACTCTCGAACATTTTTTAAATTATTGGTAATGGTTGATTGTTTAACTAATTCAGAAGTTCCTGCCGGAAACTGTGTCTTTAAAACTTGTAAATCTGCACGAATAGCTTGCTCAAGTTTTTCGGGAGTATAGAGGTTCTTGATTTCTTCTGGTATATTCTGTAACTCTAATGCCAGTAATTCCTGGTATTGTTTTATTTTAGTCTCTTTACCACTTGCTTGTGTTTGACCTGCAAGGGCATTTGCCTTATTACTATGCTTAGTCTTGAGATGATTGTAAAATTCCTGATCACTTGAAAATTGATCACTCAAATAAGCAATCATAGTATCGTAACCTTGATAGGCTAAAAGTTCATGAGCATTTCGTTTAAAGGATAAATCACCAACAGTATTTTTTCCAACTGGAGCATAGTTAGATCCGTAAAAACTATCAAATAAAGGTAAAAAGTCATAACCATTTGTTTTAACCTTACCTAAGCGATCAATACCTGACTTAATAAAACCTGCTGAAACATAGCTACCATTGACCAAGTCTTCTAAATTTCTAGGAGCTTTTTGACTAGGGATGAAAACATCATCTGTCGAATTTCCTTCTTCGCGATCTTCTTGTGTGACTTGGTTAAAATAGTTCTTTTTCTCCTCGTCTGATAGGATACGAAGAGCTATATCAGCTTCTTTGGCCTCCATCCACATGATGAGTTTCATGAGTTTCTTTTGATAATTAGCTAGTTTCTCAGGTGTGTCCAGAGCTTCTAAAGGCTGGACTTGCTTCAAGGTGTCATCACCTCTACCATCGGTTGGGACAATAGTTGTATTTAAATTAAAGACAGGATAAACATTTCCTGGAGCATTTGTTTGCGTATTATCACGCGCCTCAAATAAACCTCTAGCATACACCTCAGGTCCTTGACCGTCTCGTCGACCACCTTGACCATATTGTTTATCAAAGAGCACTTCTCGATCATTAGCATGGGTCATCTCGTGCGAATAAAGCCCCGGACCTCTACTGCTACCATCTAACAAAGGAATCGTAAAGGAGTTGAAGAGATCTTGACTGGCTTGTTCACCTTCAATACCAGATCCAACTCTGTAGGAAGAACTGTCAAATTTCAAGGGGGCTATCAAATTCCGAACCGTGTCATTAGTGGCTTGAGTCTGCCAAACACGCCGATCCTGACCATTGACAAATCTCCCTGTCATCAAACTGTCTCTAGCAATTAGAGGAGCTACTGTTTTTGGAGTCTTATCTGTACCATAACGACTGGCCTCGCGAAGAAAAGTATTGTAGTTTTCAAACTGATTGAGGTTTTTGACCATCTTAGGGAGGTCAGGTTGAGCACCCGTAGAAAGGCGTTGTGGAGCGTCTGGATAAACATCTAAAATCCCTAATGTTACCGTATCACGTGTTGACCCAACAACAGCACCTTCTCCTTGAGACAAGACAGGAATCAAGAGATTTAAGCGATGCAGAAGATCCGTTGTATTTCTAGGATCTTGTTTGGATAAGTCAGACTCTGGCATCAAGGCCTTTGAACGATTTGTAACATACTCATCTAAGGGCGTTGGACCTGCTAATTTTTCAACCAGTTTTAGCGCATTATTGCCACCAATGATTGGTTTAATCTGAGTTTCAAATAAACGTTTATGATGAATTAGAAGGCCAGCATAATCCGCCTTGGTCTTCAACTTGTAAGCATTATCATAATTACCTATTCGCTTTAGATTATCAAGTGCTTTTGATTTTCTAAGACTATTATCAAGCAATACTTGTTCAGCTTGTTGCACTATTTTAGAAGGGAGGTTGTCTTCAAAAGTGTATTGCATATTGAGCAAATACATTCCACGAAGAAGAGAAGCTTTTTCTTGCCAGACATTGTCCAATACTTGACCTGTCAAGACTGTCTTTGCCAGATGGCTCAGCGTCTGAGAATTTTGAGCAACATATCCCTCAATGGTTGGATCAGAAGTCAAAGTAGCATTATACTGATCTAGCATCGCTTTTTCAGCTCGTTTTACAATTTCAGTTCCTTGAGCCCCTGCTCTTCTGGCATCGCCTAAAGCCTTTATATAAGCTGGGCTTCTTCTGCCATAATTGGTATCCCTACCAATCTCATTAAAGGTTTTAGCAAGTTTCAAACCCGGCAAGACATTCTCAATAAAGTGGTCCTGAAATTCGGTCACTAAAGCATTTGAAATGCGGTCTTTTTCATCTGGTAATAAACTATCATAGGTGGTTTTGTTTTGTTGCTTTAGCTCATCTAAGACCGTCTGATAACGCTCCTTACGATTAGCAAGGTCTCTTACCTGTCGCTTAGGTGACTTGGCCGTCTCAGCCATATCGTCTACTAGAGCTATCTCGCCATCTTTCTCAGAAACGTCTTTAGTAACAGCACTCTCCAAACTTTCTTCATTTTGGACTTCTCTCGTATGACGGAGACGTGGTTTGTCGTCGGTCCTTGTGGTTTCATTGAGGGCGTTATCTGACGGTTCAGATACTGGCTTGGGCGCTTCTGCTAGTTCTATAGCCTCTCCTAACACCGCTAAGGCTGGGCTTGCTTCCTCTTCTACTGATACTTTTACTGCAAAGGTAGCATTTTCTGGATTCTCTGAGATAACAGAGTCCGCCATATTGGTTGCATAAGGTTGAACCTCAGCAGATTCTTTGGGCAAGACCTGATCCCTGACAACTACTGTAGTCACCTCAGGTATTTGAGGGCTTTCGCTTGCCAAATCAGGCACACCCGTTGCATGTTCTTGATTTGACAAAGGCTTTGCTGCAATTCCCTCATCGGCATGAACTGTCTGAGTTGACCAGGCAAATCCAATACAAACAGACACAACTCCGACAGATAATTTTTTAATTGAAAATTTATGTTTTCTTTCCATTATTACTCCTTATTATTCTTCTTTATATCATATTTTCAAATTTTTCTGCGTTTCTTAACTATTCAAATTAAAAGACATTCATTAATGAAACAAACTGAATACGCGAAATTCTTATTCACTTATTAGATCAGTGATTATCTCCCTTTAATTAAGTATTCATTTCAAGGTTCATAGTTTCAACAGCTGTCTCTAACACCCTCATTACAGATAAACTGTGATCCAGTGCTTCCTTGACTTTATCCTCTTTTTGATTACTAAGGATATCCTCAAATGCGACAAATTCGGCATGCATGCGATGGTGGTCACTATTATGATTAAGGACTTCTGGTACTTGTCCATTTAGGGCAAAATTAATTTCTGGCAGGGTATTTGTCGCTCCCAGCACTGCCAATGACCCTTGGTTTCCTTGAATGGTCGACTTAATTTCTGCGCTGCAATCTTTAGCACCGATACAAACTGCCTTGAATGTTCCATAATCCATCACCAAAATCCCAGATGTATCCACACCTCTTTCCATGTTAGCCAGATACTGAACTTGCTTAGGCTTCCCAAAAAGCCCAACGACAAAGTGGATATTGTAGATATTGAGGTCACGAAGTGCTCCGCCGCCCTTTTCAGGATCGAAAGCAGGCGCAATTTCCCCACGCTTAAAGGCATCATACCGCGACGAATACTGTGAATAGTTACAATTAACAATCTTAATATCACCAAGTTCTGGCAGTTGTTTTTTGATGATTTTAAAATTCTCTAAATATTGATTGGTAATGGCTTCAAGTAGAAATAATCCTCTTTGTTCAGCGATGGCAATCAAGCCTTCTAACTCTGCTAAACGCAAGGTAAAAGGCTTTTCACAGATGACGTGTTTGCCCGCTTCAAGAGCTTTTTTAGCATAATCATAATGCAGATGATTGGGAAGTCCTACATAAATCGTGTCAACTTCTTGATTGCTTAAAACCTCATCGTAATCACAACTAGCTTGAGGAATAGCATACTTTTTCGCCAGTTCACGCGCGGTATCAATAGAGCGAGGTGTTGACATGATAGCTTCAAGCTCAATCCCCTCAATGTCTTGCAAGACTGGCAAGACTTCCTTGACAATCATCCCAGTTCCTAATAAAGCTAATTTCATAAAAAATCGACCTTTCTGTAACCTTTTTCATTCTCTTCATTTTATCAATAAATTGGTCATAAATCTACTTACCCGATATTGATAGACGATGCATTTATGGGCACCTCTAAAAACTCCCTAACTTTCCCCAAAATGAGATAATAGAATCAAAAGTAATGAGGAGAGCTGTCATGCATTTAGTCACAGACGATGAAAAAATCTTGTCAAAACTATCAGAGAAAGGTAATCCCTTAGAACGTTTGGATGCCATTATGGATTGGACTATCTTTCTTCCTTTGTTGTCAGAGTTATTCAGTCCTAAAGATAAAGTCATCAGTCGTGGCGGTCGTCCTCACCTAGACTAGCTCATGATGTTCAAAGTGCTCTTGCTTCAACGTCTTCATAACCTATCTGATGATGCCATGGAATACCAACTGCTGGATCGTCTATCTTTTCGTCGGTTTGTTGGTTGTCATGAAGACACTGTTCCAGATGCGAAAACTATCTGGCTCTATCGTGAGAAATTAAGAACCTGTATTCATAAAAAATGTTAAACTAAAGATATGGCACA
>NZ_JBLOJT010000067.1:0-9466 GCF_047785745.1 Streptococcus pluranimalium
GTTATATGCTTAGTTTAAGTTTTTTCTAAAAAGGTAATGGAAGCAAGACCTAAGAAGGATTGTTTCAAGAATTTTTCAAAAGCTTTCCAATTAAGACTTGGATCTGTTACCATAAACTGAAACATTTCTTGATTTTCTTGATAAAATACCTGAGTCAATGTGAAATCATTTCTTTCATAAAAAGCAAGGCGTTTTAGTCGCTGATGATAGTTATCAGCTTTAGCATCCATCGGTTCAATACTTAAGATCATATGCCGATCATCTGCCAATTTTTTTAAATCTGCTAGCATTTGACTACCAAACCCTTGCGAATGATGTTCAGGATTGACGCCTAAATAAGTGATAAATAAGTAATCTTTATCGTGCATGATATAGGCAAAGCCAATAAACTTCTCCTCCTGATAGTAGGCGTATGCCGAAGCTATCGTCCGATAACTGTTTAATATTAAGAAAGTAAACGGAAGACGCTCTTCAATAGGAAAAACTGTTCGATAGAGCTCTCTCACCTGCTTATAAGTTTTTGAAAATAAGGATACAGATTGCCTCCTAATGTTTACCATTGTAAGTTCACCAACTCCTTTGTTTCCTTATAGGCAGTGTCAACCTTCTGCTGTAATGCTTTATCTATTTTTTGACGATATTTTCCCCCTGCGATAAAATCCTCTAAAATCATAACACGGTAATCATACAGTTCATAGCCTTCTGGAGCGAAGGTCCCTTTGGGTTTTGCTTCAACTAAAGTTGGGTGAGCTCTTACTGTCTTGATACGTGTTTTGTTATTAGATTTTTCAAAGGTCACATCCATTAGTAGCCCTCGTTCAGACCATTTATTTTCCATGATTTCTGCTCGTTGATTAGAAATGAAATTTCCCATAGAATAGATAATCAATTTCTTCTCACCTTCTATCTCCAGGGTTTCTGATGGTTGGATAACGTGAGGATGACCTCCAAAGATAAGGTCAGCGCCCCATGATACCATCTTATGGTAGAGCTTGACTTGCTCTTCAGTAGGTTCTAGGGCATATTCTATGCCCATCTGTGGCATAACTATAGTCACATCGGCTTCTTTTTCTGCTCGTTCTAATTCTTTTTTGATCTTTTTGGTATCAAGATCAGCCATATGTTTCTCATACTCTTGCTTTATTAGATTGGCTTCCATACCATTATAACCGTAAGCATAAGCTAAAATTGCAATTTTGATACCGTTAACCTCCTTAATGAGAAAGCCTTCTTGATTTCTATCTTTTTTGTAGAACCCAATGGTATCCAGCCCTAAATTATTAAAGGTCTGTGAGGTATTGATTGCGCCAGCCAATCCAGAATCTAGAATGTGATTATGTCCTAAATCTATAACATCATAACCTGTTTTTTGTAAAGTCTCTGCTATTTCCACAGGAGCATTAAATAAGGGGTAGCCAGCAAGAGGATAATCAGGAGAAATCGTTCCTTCAAAATCACCAATAGCCAAATCAGCCTTAGAAATACGATCAGTCACATAGGTAAAGTAAGGCTCAAAATCATAAGAACCATCTTCTTTTAAAGCACTTGCATATAAGATATCGTGAATAAGAATGTCACCGTTAGCAACAATGCGGGCTTGTTTAAGGTTAGTTGTTTTTCTGGATGTCGATCTAGTCATTGACTGATGGAGATCATGAAATCCAGCGAAAAGTAAAGATAGCCCTAAAAAGCCTAAGCAACAGTTTCTGATTAATGTCAAACCTTTCATCCTATCACCTCCTAAAAACAGTATAACATAAATGAAAACAGATGAAAAACAGCGCTTTCAAAATCACTTATTATGAGATCGAAGCTGCAAGATTTATGACTAATTTTTCCTAGCTTTTAAACTAAAAAAGAGAAGACCAAGACGGTCCTCTCTAAATCTTCGTTTTCTATCAACTTCTGATGGCTGATAAAAGGTGCCCCAAATAGGGTTTTCTAATAGTTATTAGAATTTTTTACGTTTGCGAGCTGCTTCTGATTTACGTTTACGTTTTACAGATGGTTTTTCATAGTGTTCACGTTTACGTGCCTCTTGAAGAGTACCAGCTTTAGTCACAGAACGTTTGAAACGACGAAGTGCATCATCGAGTGATTCATTTTTACGTACGACTGTTTTTGACATTGATTTCACCTCCTCAAGATAAGATACCATTTACACGGTCTTATTCATTATACTTTAAAGTGGCTAACTTGGCAAGACTTTTATAACTTTTTCTGCCATCAATGGTCAAAAATGCCTCTTAAAAGCTTTTTCAATTCTGGTAGGAGCTCCTCTTCAAACCACGGGTGTTTGCTTAGCCAGATATTATTTCGAGGTGACGGATGGGGCAGAGGTAGATAATCAGGCAAATAATCTTGGTAAGCTACCACACGGTTCGTTAAGGTCCTCTTATCTGTCAAATAATAATCCTGAGCTGCCTTACCTATTAGCAATGTCAGTGTAATATTTGGCATCTCTTTCATTAGAAGCGAGTGCCACTTCTCTGCTTGTCCTTTGCGAGGTGGTAAATCACCTGATTTTCCCTTTCCTGGAAAGTAAAAATCCATGGGTAAAATAGCAAATTGTCCCGACTCGTAAAAAAACTGCTCATCAACATCTAACCATTGTCTTAACCGATCCCCACTCGGATCTTGAAAGAGCTTCTGCTTTTCTTGCGCTTTTAGCCCTGGTGCCTGGCCAATCAACAGAACTTTGGCAGTTGGACTGACTTGATAAAGTGGTTCAATACCAGCTGCCGTATAAACGTGATTAGCCGTATCTGCCTTAATGGCTTCATAAATACTAGTCATTGTCATCATTTATCTCCTTTGGCGTCTTTAGAGTAATCTTAACTTTTTGATCTGAGCCATCGCGACTCTCTGCTAAAACTTGCTCTATATAGGTCACTGCGAAACTATCTGGGTGATTTGTCTTAACCTCTTGATATATTTTCTTTCGATAGACATGTTCTTCCATCCAATGGTTATCTATAGGTTGACCTGTAAAATAAGCTAAGTTAACCGATTCAATAATGGTTGATACTTCTTCTGCCACATCGCCATCATACCATCCTTCATCATGTAGTCTCATATGAACCAAGAGATTACTAGCATCATTAAAAATGCTGTCCATATACTGACGATGATTGATTAAGTCCTGATTGGTCGCTGACTGCTTTTTCAACCAAAGCTTCATATCTAGGGCTAGTTGCTGATAATACAAACTATCCTTCTCAAATCGCAATTCACCAATACTAGCTGGAGGTATAGAGAAAGCTCCTGTAACAATTTCAGTTAAGCTAGTACCACCAATCAGGGTGTCTTGCTTGATATTTTGAGTATGGATATGCCCTGATAAAGCAATCTTCTGATCATACTTAGCATATAGTTTTCTCAAATCTGGTGCATTATCCAAAGTATATCCTTGCTGTGGTTGTTGATGCTGATTGAGCACATTATGGTGCATAACAGGAATAACTAAAGCCCCTTGCTCCTTAGCAGCTGATAATTGCTTCTCAATGAAAGACAAAGTTTTTTTCTTCAAGCGTCCATTTGTAGCAGGTGCCCCCTTTCCAACGTCATCACTATAAATATTAGAATCAATCATCAAAAACCACTGTTTGGGGCTGACTTTCGCTAGGTAAGTCAAGGAAGATTTGTCCCTTGCATCAGCCTCCTGATAGCCAAAATCAGCCATAAGCGTTTCAAAGTCATGTTTTGAAATTTGCTTGGTTTTATACTGCTTATTCCCCCGAAACTCACGCGCCCATCCGTCCGCAATATCATGATTGCCAGGTTCAACAAGAACTTGAATGCCATTTTTTTCAAAAGTTTGAAAAGTCTCTGATAAATCCTTCAAACTTTGGTACTCTCCATTAAACGTCAAATCACCACTAACGATTAATAAGTCCGGCTTTTCTCTTTTTGCTTGAAGAAGTAAGGCTTCCATTCTGTCTTTACCATACCGCAAATCCTTACCAGCCGCCGTCGCTTGAATGGTTTTAAAGGCACTTTTACCATCTTGTAAATCAGGTGATAATTGGTGTAAATCAGTAATGATCCAAACCTTTTTTATAGCATTCTTTGTCCTACTATCTTCTCTCCAAGTGGCTAGAAAGACAAAAACTAACAAAAGGAATAGACTAACCAGTATAGTTCTTAATTTCTTAGTCACTTGTATCCCCTTTCTATCATCATCCTAGTTCTATCTTAACACAAGTCTCGCTGACCAGTGACCCTCAAGTAAAAAAAGAAGCCTCTAAGTCAAGAATTGACTTAGAAGACTCATTTTAGTTTCGTTTCGCTGCTTTTAGACTTGTTTGCTTTAAAATAGCTTGAACAATCGCTTGATTACCCTCTAAATTTGGATGCAGTTGATCACTAAACCACTCTGGATGATTTTCAGTTCCTTTATATTGATCAATCACTGATACTCCTGCTTTCTCAGCTATTTTAGGAATCAGCTTTCTTAATTGACCATCTACAACTTTATTATTAGGATAAGTGGGCTGCGGATTTTCAAAAAAGACACGAGGTGGAATCATGATATAGATTTTAGGATGACTCTCTAAAGCTTGGTAACGCTTAATGACTGCTAAGTATTCTTTTTGATAACGCCTAGGTTGCCAGTAAACTTCTCTGGAATCATTGGTTCCCAACATGATAATGACGATATCGGGATTCACTTTAAAGGATTTTTTAGCTAGAGGCTCTTTAAAATAAGGTTTCGCAGTATGAGACAATAATGTCCTGCCACTTAAACCAAAATTGATAACGTGATATTTTTGTCCTAAAGCCTCTTGTAACAAAGCTGGATAAGAGTCTGTCTCTCGAGTTAACGCAACTCCTACTCCATAGGTAATACTATCACCGACAGCTGCAATGGTAATTTTATCTTTTTTATCTGAGGTATCACTGGACTCAAACAAACGGGTAAAACTATAGATAGCGGTTATAATCAATATGATGTAAATAAAACGATCAAACCACTTCTTTCTATGTTTAGTCATCGGATGCCTCCTTTCAGATATTCTCCATTATCTGATATTTTAGATGAAATTTCAAAGAAAATAACTAATGCTCGAAGAAAAACAAAATCTGACTAGGAAAGAAGCCGCAAGTAGAACCGAAGTTCATCAAGGTAAACTTGACAACGTCATCTTTTGATTTTCAATATTATAACAATTCCAAATATATGAAAAAGCTAGTCACCAATAGACCAGCTTTCCATAATTAGGCTAACATCAATCTCTTAAGCCACTTCAAATTGTGAATTATAAAGATCCGCATAGAAACCATTTTCAGTCATCAAGGTTTCATGATTACCCTGCTCGATGATGTTACCATCTTTCATGACCAAAATTAAATCAGCGTTTCGGATGGTTGACAAACGGTGAGCGATGACAAAGGATGTTCTGCCTTCCATAAGTTTGTCCATGGCTTTTTGAATCAACTCTTCCGTACGTGTATCGACAGATGAGGTAGCTTCGTCCAAAATCAAGAGCGGTGCATCTTTCAAAAGAGCACGTGCAATAGTCAAGAGCTGTTTCTGACCAACTGACAAGGTTAAGGTATCATCCAAGACACTGTCGTAATTTTTAGGAAGGGTCATGATAAAGTGATGGATTCCAACAGCCTTGGCCGCTTCAACTACTTGCTCATCTGTGATATGAGTCTGGTTGTAAATCAAGTTTTCTTTGATCGTCCCTTCAAAGAGCCAAGTATCTTGTAGGACCATTGAGAAGGCATTATGGACTTCTTCTCGCGTCATATCGTACACATTGACTTGATCGATACTAATGCTACCACTGTTGATCTCATAAAAACGCATAAGGAGATTGACAATGGTTGTTTTACCAGCCCCTGTCGGACCAACAATGGCCACCTTTTGACCAGGTTTGGCTTGAGCTGAAAAATCCTTAATAATCGTTTTTTCAGGTGTATACCCAAAAGTCACATGGTCAAAATCAACATGACCTTTAATGTCTAATAATTGCTGATTTTTAGAACTTTCGTCTTCCATTTCAGGCGCATCGAGGAATTCAAAAATTCTTCCCATCGTTGCTGAAACAGTTTGCATTTGTGTAGCCCCCTGAGCCATTTGCCCAAGAGGTTGAGAGAAGATACGAACATAAGTCATAAAAGCGACAATAGTTCCCATCGTAATGTCACCATCAATGACCAGTTTAGCTCCAACCAAGCAGACCATAACATAGCCAAAATTACCAATAAACTGCATCATGGGCATCATAATCCCCGAGAAAAATTGGGACTGCCACACACTGCTGTAAAGATTTTGATTGAGCTCTTCGAATCTTGTTTTGGCTTGTTCTCTGGCATTGTAAGAAATAACCAGATTATGCCCTGTATAAGTTTCTTCAACGTAACCATTAATCGCTGCTAAATTATCTTGCTGGCGTTTAAAGAAAGGTTGGCTTTTCATCATAATGACCATACTTAGCAAGAAACCTAAGAGAACTGATCCAATCGCTGTCCCAGCCATGACACCATTGGTTTTAAACATCATGATAATGGAACCAACTAAGAGCACACTAGATGAAACAAGGATGGTCAAACTCTGGTTTAAAGCCTGGGTCATATTATCCACATCATTGGTCACACGTGATAGAGTATCTCCCTGTGAATGAGCGTCAAAATATGACAAAGGCACACGGTTAATTTTTTCAGCAATGGCTATGCGCATGCGTTGTGAAAAATGCTGAATCATAGTTGAAATGATAAAGCTAGCCGAGTAAGACAAAATGGCACCGCCACCATAGAGAAGGGCGAGTTGGGAACCGATATCCTTGATTTTAGCCATGTCAACCGTGCCAACAATACCTTCTGTAATAACGTCGGTAATTTCTTTTAGCTTATCCGGTCCAATAACCGTAATGATACTTGAACAGATGGTAAACATAATAGCCAGTACAAAAACAAACCGGAAGCCTTTCAAGAAAGGAAGAGACTGGCTGATTAATGATTTTTTCTTAATTGTCATGTTCCAATTCCTCCTTAGATAATTGTGAATAGGCAATTTCTTGGTAAACGCTGTTGTTTGCCAAAAGTTCCTTATGAGTGCCTTGACCAACAACCTGACCTTGATCCAATACTAAGATTTGGTCCGCATCCATAATAGTTGAAATCCTTTGAGCAACAATGAGTTTGGTCATCTGTCCCGTTTTTTCATTTAAGGCCTGACGCAAAATACGATCCGTCTTGTAATCAAGGGCAGAGAAGGAATCGTCAAAAATCAATATTTCCGGTTTACGAGCAAGGGCACGCGCAATCGCCAATCGTTGGCGTTGACCACCAGAGAAGTTTGTTCCACCTTGTGCCACTTCCGTCTCAAGTCCGTCTTCTTTAGCCTGGACAAAGTCTTTAGCTTGAGCCAATTCTAGCGCATCCCAAATAGCTGGATCATCTGGTTGTTTTTGACCGCTCTCACCAAAAGTCATGTTAGAGCGAATAGTTCCACTAAAGAGTACAGCTTTCTGAGGGATATAACCAACTTTATTATTGAGTTCCTCATGACTGTAATCCTTAATATCAATACCATCAACTAAAATCTGACCTGACGTCACATCATAAAAACGTGGTAAAAGTTTAACCAAACTTGTTTTACCAGAACCAGTTGACCCGATAAAGGCAATCGTTTGACCTGCACTAGCTTTGAAGAAGATATTTTCGACAACTGCTTCTGATTCTTGGGCATATTTGAAGGTAACATTTCGGTATTGTACTTGGCCTTTTTCAGCTAATTTCTCAGTTGATGTTTTCTTGAAGATAATGCTTGGTTCCAAAGAAAGCACTTCATTAATCCGCCTTGCTGACACCAATGCACGCGGTAGGATAATAAAGATAGCGACCATCATCATAAAGCCCATGACAACTTGCATAGCGTAGGATGAAAAAACAACCATATCACTAAAAACAGTAATACGATCTTGAAAACTTGTCATAGCAGCTGCCCTTGACGTCATCTTGATAGCGATATTATCAATCATCTGAGCCCCAATCCAATAAATAGCCAAGGTCAAACCACTGGAAACTACTGTCATGACTGGATTCATCAAGGCAAATAGGCGACTGACAAAAAGATTCAAACGAGTCAGAGCTAGGTTTTGCTCTGAAAATTTTGCATCTTGATAGTCTTCAGCATTATAGGCACGGACAACACGAATTCCTGATAGAATTTCACGCATGGTCGCATTTAGCCCATCAGTGTGTTTTTGGACCATTTGTAAACGCGGAAAAGCAAAAATCAAAAGAGTTGCTAACAAGAGCATGACTACTGCAACCGCAATAGCAACGGACCAGGTCCACTCACTACTCTTACCCCAAATCTTGGTCAAGGCCCAGATTGCCATAATAGGACCACGTGTTACTACCTGCATACCCATGGTAATTAAAATTTGTAACTGCGTTAGGTCATTGGTTGTTCTGGTTAAGAGGCTTGGTACGGAGAATTGTTTGATCTCAGCATCGGAATAATCCATAACCTGATTGAAAATTTCGGAACGCAAACGCGTCGTAAAACTAGCTGCTGTTCGAGCTGCCAAAAAACCGACACAAACTGCCATGATAAAACTGCCTAAAGCCAGTCCGAGCATTTTCCACCCCGGTTCCATAATATCAGCTGTCGTTGTTCCTTTTTCCTGAAGTAACTTAGTAATATCTGACATGTAGGCTGGTGTTTCAATATCCATCCAGACAGCTAAACAAATAAAAACGCTAGATAGGGCAATCATCGCCCACTCTTTACCATTTAAATGTTTCAATAATTTAAACATCGTTCTCCTCTTTGTACTTCTTTAAATTAGTTTGGAGTTGTTCTAACACCCGATCTACTGCACTCGCGTCATCAGGACTGATGCCCGCAAAAAGATGTGTCATTAAATCGACATGAAAATCTTCCAAAGGTTCAATTTTAGAAATCCCTTTTTTTGTTAATACTAAACGTTTATAACGTTTGTCTTCTAAAGAAGTCTCCAGGCATAGATAACCATTTCGCTCCATTCGCTTCACTAAATTGCTAGCAACAGACTTAGAAATATGGAGACGCTGCTCAATGTCTTTGATAAATATCTCTTCATCCTGGTGTTTAAAAAGATAATACAAAGCCTTGCCTTGAGGCCCTTTTAAAGGCTTGATATCATATTTCTGAGCTAATTCACCAGAGGCTTGCTCCAATTGTGCAATGACTGTTTTAAAAACTTGCAAAGGATTTTCCATAAAACCACTTCCATTATTTAATCATTTCAGTATTATAGTTCTCAAGAGAACTAAAGTCAACTATAAAGTTCTTATGAGAACTTTATAGTTGATGATAAGCGTATGATTATGTCAAAACAGTCACCAAAACGTCTCTTTTCGTAGCTCTCATCGCTTTAGGCATGAAAAAAGAGAGAACCAAAACGATTCTCTCTAGATGTTAATTATAAGTCACCCACTACAGTTGACGAAAAACCTCAATTAAAAA
>NZ_JBLOJT010000068.1:0-9338 GCF_047785745.1 Streptococcus pluranimalium
TTTTTTATCACTTGCTCTTCATGATTCTATGAACGAATGATTTTATCAACATCATTGTCAAAAAACTTATTAAGGCTACAACTGCTGTTATGCCAGAAAGGGTGACATCAAGAAACATACCTAAATAATAGCCCAAACTAGCCAGAAGGATAGAGAAGGCAAGACTAAGTAACGTAAAAGCCAAAAAAGTCTGTGACCATAAACTAGCTAACATGGCAGGAGCAACTAAAAAACTAATCACTGTGATAGAGCCTAAACTATCAAAAGCAAGGACAATAGTCAAAGAAACCAAAAACATGAGTAAGAGCTTAACTAGCGTCACTTTTACACCAACTAATCTAGCCTGCGTTTTATCAAATAAATAAAGAGACAAACGCCAGAAGAATAACAGGTAAAAAAGAGATAGACTCAATAAAAGGACAATCCCTCTAACCAAAGCCAGAGGCATGTCAACTCCTAGTAATTGACTCCTAACAAAAGGTGCAAAAAGCACTTCTCCCATCAATACCATATCTAAATCCAGATGAACATTTCTAGCGAATAGGGAAATCAACATGACACCTAGCGCAAAGAAGAAGGTGAATACTAGCCCTGTCGCCGCGTCATGGGCAATTTTTTGACTATGGATAGCTTCAATCATGATAATTGTTAAAACTCCAAAAACACTTGCACCTATGAGTAATAACGGTGAATAAAGGTCCTGAGTTAAAAAGAAACCCATGACAATTCCCAGAAGAATAGAATGTGATAAAGCATCTGCCACCATACTTTGATTACTAATCACTAAAATATTGCCAATTAAGCTACAGGACATAGCAATAACAATCATTATTAAGAATACTTCAGACACGACCGTTCTCCTTTTGAATATAAGTAGACCAAAGAAAAGCAAGAGTTAGACAAACTGTCATACAAATAATAATAGCCGGGCCTGTAGACATCCCAGAAATACTAGAACTCATTAAGCTCCCTAACCAGGCTGAGACAAAGGCCATTATGCTTCCAAATAGTAAGCTTTGCTTATACGTCTTTCCTAAAAGCAAGCCAAAGACACTTGGGGCAATCAAAAAACTACTCATTAAGATAGCACCGACCACTTTTAAACCAACAGCAATCAGAGCTGTCATCAAGACAAGATGTCCTCCCTTGATCAGACTAAGAGGAAGACCACTTACTTGGGCAAAGCCTTCATCAAAAAGATAAACAATCAATCGCTGGTAAAAAACTAAAAAAATCCCCAATACTAATAGCGATACTGCCACAATTAAATAAAGATCTGATTTTTGAATGAAAGCAGCTTGACCGAAAAGATAAGTTTGAAGCCCAGCTTGAGAAGCGTTTTGATAATGATGATTTCCCTGAAGAAAATTTTTCAGAACCATTCCTAATCCAAAAAAAGAAGCAGATACCAAAGACAAGGCATTGACAAAGCTCTGCCGACTATAAGTATTGATGAGATAGACCAGACGATACGATAATAATCCTGCTAACATGGCACCTAACATTAAAAGTAAAGGATTCCGTGATTCAAAGACCATAAATGCCAGAATTACCCCTGGATAAGAGGCATGACCGATAACGTCACCAATGAGGCTTTGTCGTTTCAAAACACTGATTGAACCCAATAAGCAAGATGCCAAAGCAAAAATGGACGTTCCAAAGGCTACAGTTACAAAGGAATAGTCAGTTAAAATAGCTAACATATTATCTCTCCCTCCTTAATACCGATAAGGAAGATTGAGACGAGGCTTGATAAGCTATCTGGTAATTTTCCTCAGTTAATACCCGATTGATATCACCTTGATCAATCGTTTTTTTATTTAACCAGACGAGATAATCAAAATACTTGTTCAAACTATGGAGATCATGATGGATGACAACTGATGTCTTCCCTTCTTTTTGGAAATCCTCGAGTATATCCATAATCTTCTGTTCCGTCTTGATATCAACACCAGCTAAGGGCTCATCCATCAGATAAAGTTCAGCCTCCTGAGCCAAAGCTCTAGCTAGAAAAACGCGCTGTCTTTGTCCTCCAGACAACTGATTGATTTGTCGTTTTTGAAAATCTAATAAGTCTAATTTTTCCAAAGCAAGCAGCGCTGCTTCTTTGTCTTCTTTTTTTGGTCTCTTAAACCAATTATTAATCAAGGGATACCGACCCATCAGCACAATATCAAAAACTCTTGCCGGAAACTGCCAGTTAACCTGACTCGATTGGGGAATGTAAGCGACTTTCTGAGCTAACCATTGGGGAGAAAACTGATCTTTTCCAAGCAGGGAAATCTGCCCAGTTTCTACCTTTTCTAATTGAAGAATACTTTTAAGTAACGTAGATTTTCCAGCACCATTTGGTCCAACAATAGCTGTACGACTGCCCTTAGGAATCGTCAGACTGAGATGAGATAAAGCTTGATTTGATTGATAAGATACGGATAAATCCTTGATTGAGATTGCTGCTTCCATAATAGATAAGCACCCTTTTCAGAGTGCTCTTCCTTTCCAATGTTTTATTGAGACAACCTAGACGAGTTAATAGAACAACTGTGTTCAATGATAAATCTCAAATGTCTTTTACTATAACAAACGAGAGAATAACATGCTTCTCTTCTAAACCATTTTTATTTTAATGACTCAACGATAAGATTAGTGTTGTGCTTGTACATGTCGATGTAGCTATCACCATCTTGTCCCTCAGGTGCTAGAGAATCAGAGAAGAGTTCCTTACCTTCACCAGTCACAACAGCTACGTTACCACCTTTAGCAGCAACAGCTTCCTGTAGTTTTTTCATGCGCTCAGGATTTGTTGTCGATTCTGTAAAAATCGCCTTAATCTTATGTTCATTAATTAAGTTAACAGTTTCCATCATATCGCTATTAGCCACCTCCGAATCGGTACTAATACCCTGTGGCGCATATAAAGTAAAGTCATAACGATGAGCAAAATAATTAAAGGCATCATGTGGTGTTACCAAATAACGACTTTCCTTTGGAATCACAGACAGAGCTTTCTTATTCCACTGGTCTAAGTCATCTAATTCAGCCAGATATTCTTTTGTATTTTTAGCAATATCGCTTCGATGTTCCGGCACCAATTCCTTGAGTTCTTTAGAAGTCTCCTTAACTGCTTTCTTATAAAGGTCAATATCAAACCAGAAATGAGGATCTACTACTTTTTCACCATCTTCATCCATAGTTCCGACATCTTTTTTTGAAAATCCTTTGGTAACAGCTGTTCCTTTGGATTCAAGTGCATCAACCATTTTCCCTTCAAAGTGTAAACCATGGTAAAGGACCAAGTCAGCTTCTTGTAATTTTTTCAAGTCACTTGATTTAGCCACATAAAGATGAGGGTCTTCTCCCGCAGGAATAATGAGGTCACGTTTAACATAATCACCTGCTAACTGTTTAACCATATCATTCAAGAAAGAGGTCGTTACAGTAACAACCGGTTCTTTATGGTTAACATCTGATGTCTGATGCCCTTCTTTTGAGCTACAGGCTGTGAGCCCTATGAGAACTAAAGCAAGAACCGATATGTATTTTAGTATTTTTGTCATCCAAAAACTCCTTAATGATGTTTATTAAATAAATTAGGTATACTTAATTTTATAAATAGACTAACCTTTTATTTTACTTTTGTCAACAATTTACCGTAAATTTTGCTATACTTAATGTAGCAAATGAAGTAAGAAAGTAACGATATGACTCCAAATAAAGAAGATTACCTTAAACGAATCTACGAATTAGGTGAAGTGCAAGCCAAAATCACCAACAAAGAAATTGCTAGTCAGATGGGAGTTTCTGCCCCAGCAGCCTCTGAGATGGTCAAAAAAATGATCCATGAAAACTGGATCATCAAAGATAGACAAAAAGGGTATCTCATCACAGAAAAAGGGATGCTTCTCGTTTCTAGTCTCTATCGCAAACACCGCCTAATTGAATTATTTTTAATTAAAGACTTGGGTTATTCTGCAAAGGATGTGCATGAAGAAGCTGAAATTTTAGAACACAGCGTCTCTGATAAATTTATCGATTGTTTAGAAGAAAACTTGGATTTCCCACAAACTTGTCCACACGGTGGTAGTATTCCTCGAAAAGGTGAACGTCTCAATGAAAGATACACCAAGCGATTATCTGACATCACAGAAGTCGGTACTTACTGTCTTAGACGCTACCACGATCAACTCGAACTTCTCAATTACCTTGAAGAAAACCAGTTTGCTCTATCTGACAGTTTTGAACTCGAAAAAATTGATACTTTTACACAAACCATGACCGTTCGTTTAGCTAAAAAAACACTGATCCTCCCTTTGATTGTCACGGAGCAATTATTTGTTGAAAAGTGCTAAGCAAAGGTCAAATTGACTGATACGCTTAAAAAAATTGATTTACTAATAGAGTCCTATAATACTGTTATGTTTAAACGAATGTAAAGAGACTGAGCGAATGCTCAATGTCATTAAGTTAAGCAATCTATCACATTTTATGGTAGGTTGTTTCTTTCTATGCTACACTAACAATAAAAGGAGAAACACCATGCTTGACCAAATCAAAACTCACTTACTTGGTAGTATTAATCACGTCGTTTCAAATGCCAACCAATTTGTCTGTCAACCAGAAAAAGATTTTAGTCGAAAAAGTCAGTTGACAATGGCAACGATGGTAAAGTCTATCCTTGCCATGGGTGGTAAAAGTCTATCTAAAGAACTGCTAGATTTAGACCTCACTGTCTCTCAGTACGCTTTTGTGCAACGTCGCTACCAGATTAAATACCAAGCTTTTGAAAGGCTTTTTAAAGAGTTTACTTCTAAAATCCCAACGGTTAATCCTATGCCGATTTTCGCTGTAGACGGTAGTGATGTCGTTCTTCCTCGAAATCGCTTTGACAAGGAGACCTGCATCCAAACAGGGCCAAATCGAACGCCTTACAATCTGATTCATATTAATGCCCTCTATGATTTACAAAATGGGATTTATCATGACCTTCGGATTCAAGACAAGGTCGATAATGATGAACGCTCTGCTGTCATTGACATGATGGCGAGCTCTCCCTTTCGCACGAGCGCTTGTGATTATGGATAGAGGCCATGAATCTTACAATATCATGGTACATTGCCAAGAAAAAAATGGGTTGTATATTATTCGGATTCGTGATGGAAATTGTTCTATCAAATCAGGTGTAAACCTGCCTGACACGCCTTATTTTGATGAATGGCTTGACCTTAAACTCTGTCGGAAACAAACCAAGGAGATGAAGCAAATGTATCAAGATTTCCCCAATCACTATCACTATTTATCGCATCACTCCCTCCTTGATTTCTTACCAAACTCTAGTAGAAAAGCGGGTTCAATAAGCTTTTATGAACTACATTTTCGTATCGTTCGTGTGAAAATCAAACCTGGTTTCTATGAAACCTTATACTGATTTTAATTCAAAATCTGAATATAGAATTATGGTTCGAGTCTCCTAATCCTAGTAAATCGTCCAGATTTACACCTTGTCCTTAAATGGTTTCAGATTTAGATTTTCATTGAGTATTAGTCACTAATACAGATTACTCTGTGGAGAAATTAAAAGATCTCTATGCCAGCAGATGGGGCATAGAGACCAGTTTTCGTGACCTTAAATACAGTATCGGTCTGACTCACTTTCATGCGAAAAAGAAGAAAGGGGTTCTCCAAGAAATATATGTTCGTTTTATCAATTTTAACTTTTGTAAATGGCTAACCTCACACATTGCCATCAAAAAATCAAAGACAAAAAGAGCTTACGGCATCAAATTTTCAGACGCTGCTTATGCCTGTCTAAAATTTCTCAGAGGAACACTCACTTCTTCTCAATTGAGAACTTACATTGCCAAGTATTTATCCATTATCCGAGCCAATCGAACATTTCCGAGAAAAATTAAAAGCCAAGCGCCAGTAAGTTTCACTTATAAGTACCATAATGACAGCAAAATAGGGTGAGAAACTGTTACTTTTGTGCGTCCTAAATACGGTCAATTAAAACCCTATTCTAAACGGCACCACAACAGTGACACTTTGGAATAGGGGTTTTGATAGATTAAATCCTTAACTTAATGACATTGAGCAAATGCTAAGTCTCTTTTTGATTATAATTTTTCTAAGAAGGCTACCAGCGTCTCAGCTGATTTCTTCCCAGCTTCAATGATAAATTCATCAAAGGTGATGTTGGCATCATGTGCTGCAGTGTCACTCATAGCACGTACAACAACAAAAGGTTTTCCACAAGCAGTAGCGGCTTGCGCAATAGCTGCTCCCTCCATCTCGACAGCTAGTACTTGAGGAAAATGCCCTTTAATATCATCAATCTTATCTTGACCAGCGATAAAACTGTCACCACTAGCAATAAGTCCAATCTTAGCAGTGACTGAAGCTTCTGCTAAAACATCTTGAAAAACTTTGATAAAGGCCGAATCAGACTCAAAATAAAGAGGTTGCATGGACATCTGTCCATAGTCATAACCAAAGGCCGTTAAATCAACATCATGGTAAACCAAGCGGTCAGCAACAACAACATCTCTGATAGCTAGATCTTCTGCTACCGCTCCAGCCGATCCTGTATTAATGACAGCATCAACCTCAAAGTGATCAGCCAAGACTGCTACTGACATGGCTGACATGACTTTTCCAACCCCTGATTGAACCAAAACGAGTTCATGCTTACCGAGGTGTCCTAGATAGTAAGTATTTCCAAGGATTTTTTCCTCAGACTTATCCCCGAGTTTTTCCACTAATAGGCGCAATTCCTGCTCCATAGCGGCAATAATTCCAATTTTCATAATGTCTTTCTATAAATAAAAAATAGCTGCTAGCAAAAGGACAAAGAGTAACAGGACAATCAAAAGAATACGATTGATTTTAGCTTGAAACGCATTGCGCTTAGCATTCTCGATTCGACGACTCTTGACCACAGGTTTCTCTTTTTTAGCAGAGAAAAAACCTCTATCTCGGGATAGATCAGCTGTCTCCTCTGTCGAAATCACCCTTGTCTCCTGACCATCAAAATCAGTATCGTAGAAATCAGCCAAATCGTCACCACGATTGGCACGATCAATGATTTCATCAGTCAATAATGGTTTTCCCATAACTACTTATTCTCCATGTGCAGTCCATAATATTGCAAAGCAATGATGGTTTTGGCATCTTGAATCTGACCAGAAGCTACCATAGCCATACAATCATCATAGCTAAGTTCTAAAATCTCAAGAACTTCATCATCATCTTGTGGTAGAGGATTGGGTACCTTTGTTAACTGATCAGCCAAGTAAAGTTTGATTTTTTCATTGCAGAATCCAATGGCTGTGTAAAATTCATATAAGAAAGTCAACTCGCCAGCATAGCCAGTTTCTTCCTCCAACTCACGCGCAGCTGCTTCTTTTTCAGAACCTGCTTCACCAACTTCTAGTTTTCCAGCCGGTATCTCATAAGAAATCCCCTCAATTGCCTTACGGTATTGTTTAACCAAAATAATCTTATCTTCTGGCGTAACTGCTAGAGTTGCAACCGCACCATTATGAAAGACTAACTCACGTTTAGATTGTCCCAATCCATTTGGTAATTCAACATCATCAACGGCGACTGTAAAAATATGACCTTCAAAAATCGTTGCACGTTTTAGCGTTTTTTCTTCAAAATCCATGATAAATCCTCAAAACCACTCTTCGAACTTATTTTTTTGTTGGGTGATGTGGTAATTTAAGAGCGTAGAACTCTTTGTTTTCCTGACGGCTACGTCCAATAGCGACACTATCTTCAGGAACATTCCTAGTAATCGTTGATCCTGCTGCTGTTAGGGCATTATCCCCAACTTCAAGCGGTGCAATCAAGGTTGAATGACTACCGACAAAAGCATTATCGCCAATAACCGTCTTAAACTTGTTTTGTCCATCGTAATTGACTGTAATGGTACCAGCACCAATATTAACGTCTTTTCCGATTTCAGCATTACCAAGATAAGTCAAATGACCAGACTTGGTATTTTCACCAAGTTTAGAGGCCTTGACTTCCACAAAGTTTCCGATGTGGACATTTTTAGCTAGTTCAGATCCAGGGCGGATGTGGGCATAAGGACCAACAGTGACACCATCAGCCAAGATGCTTTCTTCAATCGTAGAGTTCGTGATAACAGCATTGGCTCCAACCTCTGAATCGACAATGTAGGTACTGTTAGTTAGGACGGTTTCACGACCAATTTTAGTTTGACCTTTAAGAGTAACATTTGCTTCAACCACAACTTCTTCAGCAAGTTCAACATCAATGTCAATATAGGCGCTGTCTGGATTTTGGAAAGAAACCCCATTAACCATGTGCTTATGGTTGATACGACGGCGCATGATTCCCTCAGCTGTTGCCAAGGCAACACGGTCATTAACACCTAAACTTTCATCAAAGTCACGCAGTTTATAGGCACCAACTTTTTCACCGGCTTCTTTGAAAATACCAATAACATCTGTTAGGTAATATTCCCCTTGAGCATTGTTGGTATTGATATTTTTGAGAGCTTCAAAAAGGCGTTTATTATCAAAAAGATAAGTTCCAGTATTGATTTCAGTGATAGCTTGTTCATAGTCGTTAGCATCTTTTTGCTCAACGATTTTAGTCACTTCTTGATCCTTGTTACGGACAATACGACCATACCCAAATGGGTTATCAGCTTCAGCTGTCAAGATAGTTGCTACATTTTTATGACTGATATGATAGTCAATCAAGTTCTTAAGACTATCTCCTGTAATCAAGGGCGTGTCGCCAGCAATGACCAAGGTTTGTCCTTCTAAACCTGACAATTCTTCTTCAGCCATCATGACCGCATGACCTGTTCCTAGCTGCTCTGTTTGCATTGCAAATTGCGATTGGTCACCCAGGACTTCTTTGACCAATTCTGCCTTATGACCAATAACGGTTACGTTTTTTTCAGGTTTAATGGCTAAAACTGCACGAAAAACGTGCTCTAACATAGTAATACCAGCAACCCTGTGCATGACCTTTGGAAGGTCTGATTTCATACGCGTTCCTTTACCTGCTGCTAGAATAATCGCATAGTTTGTCATTTTCATTGTTCTCATCAGACATGAGTCCGATAGCCTTTCAAACATACTTTAAACTTTCATTATTATAGCATAATTAAAACATATAAAAAAGCCAAGTTACTGAACCTAGCTAAAACAGGCTCTATAAGACTGTAGTGGGTAAAATCCACTGCGGATGTTATAGGGCTTTTCGACTGTATGCAAAAAGTCCTACATGACTTATAATGAAAAGCGTCTAAACCATCATTAGAAAGTGTCATATGGAACTATTTAAGAATACCACAGATT
>NZ_JBLOJT010000069.1:0-9316 GCF_047785745.1 Streptococcus pluranimalium
ATCAAGTACCACTAAGTGAATACGATCAAATGTAGACATCATTTCTCCTTTGTTTATTGAAAATGAAGATCGGACTAAAGTCCTAACCTCTCAATTCATTTTAGATTGTCAAGCAAGATGCAGTTGAGTAGGCTCTAATTCGCTGATGTCATCAGCTTGTACAGCCCTAACGAACGAGATAATCCTTGACTTCCCTTATTTCCAACCTCAAACAGTCACTTCCTGACTTTGCTCGCTTTCACATTTCAAGGCTCGCACTTTCAACAGTCACTCCCCTGACTGTTGAAATCATGCGGAGGTGGGTTCCAAAGGTCCAGCGGACCTTTGGAAGTTGGAAATAAAGCTGATAAAGTCGGCGTCAAAAATAGTCCAGTGAACTGTTTCAGCCTAAACCCTAAAAATTAGGGAGGTGAGGGGAAATCGACTTCTGACGAATTACCGACTTTTGTCCCACTCTCACATCATTAAATAATGCTTTTAAATTAATAAGAACCATCTGCAACTGCTTGATTTTTTACCAGTTTGATAATCCGACTCGTTCCTAAACGTGACGCTCCTAATTGGATAAATTTTTCAGCATCCTCTAAAGAGCTAATTCCACCGGCAGCCTTAATCTTAACATGTGAACCGACGTGTTCAGCCATTAAAGCAACGTCTTTAAATGTTGCACCAGCTGTTGAAAAACCTGTTGAAGTCTTGATAAAATCGGCACCAGAGCGTGTGACAACACCACATAACTCAATCAGCTCTTCTTTAGTTAACTGACAGGTCTCAACAATAACTTTCAAAATATGATCTTGACAAACTTCCTTGATTTGACGAATTTCTGATTCAATAGCATCAAAATGGCCATTTTTAACATCTGTCAAGTTGATCACCATATCAATTTCGTCGGCACCATTTTCGATAGCATCCTGGCATTCAAAAACTTTAGCAGCAGTTGTGCTATAACCATTCGGAAAGCCAATAACAGTACAAATAGCTAGTTTCCCTGAAACATAGTCTGCTGCTTGTTTAACATAAGACGCAGGAATACAAGCAGATGCTGTCTCATAGGTCATCGCATCATCTAAAATAGTTTGAATCTCTGACCAAGTAGCCGTTGTTGATAACAAGGTATGATCGACTGTTTTTAATATATCCTGAACATTCATGTTTATATCCTTCTTTCTTTTTGTTCTAGTTTAGAAAAGCGTCACAATCCCAACAATAAAGGCACTAAGCATACTTACAGCAATACCACCAATCATTGAACGAAAAACTAAGCGTGCCAAAGTACTTCTTTTTCCCGGACATAAAACAGCAATCCCCGAAACACAGATACCTAAGCTAGATAAATTAGCAAAGCCACATAGCGAAATCGTAGCCACCAAAGCTGTTCGATAATCGAGAGATTTGATAACACTACCCAACTGTTGGAAAGACACAAATTCATTTAAAATCAACTTATTACCCAAAAGGCTACCTTCCATGAGAATATCTTTGCCATCAAATCCCATAAGAAAACCAAATGGTGCAAAAACATAAGAGAAAATCTGTTCCAGACGGATACCTAAACCACTTAGCAGCAGATTGATTAGTGATACCAATCCGACAAAAGCAATCAGGCTGGCACCGATTGAAAAGGCCATCTGAGCACCGGTGCTAGCACCTTCAGCGATAGCCTCAATCACATTGGCATTATTTCCTTTGCTATCCATTTTAATATCATCGATTTTTTGGACAGTTTCGGTTTGCGGGAGCAACATTTTAGCAATTAAGATACTACCGATAGGCACCATAGTCGAGGCTATCAAGAGATACTCCATTGGAATCCCCAAAGCGATATAACCACCTAGGATGGAAACAGACATACTTCCCATTCCTGATACTAAGACAACCATAATCTCACTATCTGTCATACGGTCAAGGTATTTGCTAACCAGAATTGGACTGTCGGTTTGCCCGAGAAACATATTGGCAACGGCCACAAAACTCTCAACTTCTGAGGATTTCATAAGTTTACCAACACCCTTACCAATCCATTTTACAATAAGTCCTAGAATACCCATATAGTAAAGTAGGCTAACTAAAGCGGATAAGAAGACAATATTTCCAAGCGTTTGGATGGCAAAGATGAATCCAGTCTTTGCACCACCATCAGCCAAAGAGCCGAACACAAAACTCAGTCCAGCTTGACCAGAGTTGATAACCTTTGTCACACCATCTGAAACGACACTAACAATACGTTGCCCTAATGGGACACGTACAAGAATCAAGGCGATGATAAACTGCACGATAAGTGCCTTTCCTATCAATGGAAAGGAAATGCCTTTACGATTAAAGGAAATAGCATAAATAATGCCCAATATGAGTACGATTCCAAGAATACTATAAATAAACTGCATGATAACCTCTATAAAAAATTATGATACTTTGTCGTCTTCAATCAGAGTACGTAAAGCTTCAACTGCTACTTCAATAGCTGCCTCCGTGTCGTGAGCCATCGGATTATCCATTCCTAAAGCATTACGTTCTTGATTGCCAACAACAAGAAAGTCAGAACCGCAACGAACACCAAGGTGACTAGCCGCCACAAAGAGTGCTGCCGATTCCATTTCTGATGCTTTTGTACCAAGACGTTTCCAAGCTTCCCACTTGTTTAGTAACTCATAGCTCACCGGCATACGTTCTGGTTCATGCTGTCCATAGAAAGCATCTTTACATTGTACCACACCTGCGTGATTAGTATAACCCAATTTTTTTGCAGCTTTGACGAGAGCATTGGTCACCTCTAAGTCTGCTACTGCCGGAAATTCAATAGGAGCGTATTCTTTACTTGTTCCTTCCATACGGATAGCACCAGTCGCAATAACAATATCGCCACCTTTCACATCAAGGTCAATACCGCCACAGGTTCCTACGCGAATAAAGGTATCGGCACCACACAATTTTAATTCTTCCATAGCGATAGAAGCTGACGGTCCACCGATACCCGTTGAGGTAACACTAACTTTTTCACCGTTCAAAGTTCCAGTATAGGTCACGTATTCACGGCTATCTGCCACAAGTACAGGATTATCAAAATGCTTCGCGATTTTTTCGCAACGCTTTGGATCACCCGGCATAATCACATAACGACCCACATCACCTGGACGGATTTGTAAATGGTACTGAAGTCCAACTTCACCTGAATAGTTTTGCATAAAAAGACCTCCTTTTGTCTTGTGTATTTTTAAGAACACTTGTATATTAACATACATAACTTGTTTTGTAAACGTTTTTATTCAAAAAAGTAATCGTTTTCCTTTTTCTTGATTTTTCTAATCATTTCATTTAAACTACGTTGTACAGAGGAGATAGCCATGATTAAAAATGACCTTAATAAAAAGCTAAACAAACTCAAGCATGTACAAGTCTACAATAAAATTTTCAATATGATACAAGAAGGGATTTATACCCCTGGCATGCAACTGCCTACTGAGCCAGAGCTTGCAGAACAATTAAATGTTAGCCGCTCAACTTTGCGAAAATCGCTAGCACTTTTACAAGAAGATCATCTAGTCAAAAATATTCGTGGGAAAGGGAATTTTATCAGACAACACGAGGATAGCAATGCCCCTCATCAATATGATATTAGAAAACATCCTGTCAAAACCTGTCTGACAAACGAGATCCATGAGGTTGAGTTAGAATTTCGCTTAGAAGTGCCTTCAGAGGCTATCCTAACGTCTCTTAAACAAGAGACTCCCGTCGTGGTTATTGCTGACCGCTGGTACCACACTGAGGATGGACCTCTGGCTTATTCTTTATCATTCATCCCTATTGAAGTCATTTCTGAGTATGGTATCTCACTCCAAGAAAACTCGCCACTCTTACAGTTTTTGGAAAGCCGCGTTTACCAGGAAACAATCTCTAGCCATACACAAAGTCATTTTGGTTATACCATCTCAGGTAACTTTTCTGCCACTAAGTACATCCTATCTGAAAATGAACAATTTATGTTGATTCAGGAGAACATCTACAAACAAGATCGACTGCTCGTTTGTAACAAGCATTATCTCCCTATCGAACATTTTGAGCTTTTCCTGACAACACGGTAGGTCAATCCAGATTGATATCCCTATTCAAAATGCCAACTCTTCATTTTTATCTTAGATAACAGTCTTTTACAAAAATGAAACTATTAGCAGATCTTCAATGTAAGCCAGCATTAAGCACATCAGAAAAGGAGCTAGACTACTAAAGTCTGCTCCTTTTTCAATTCATTTTCTATCTAAATTATCCCGCCAAAATTGCTAGAGTTTGGTATGGTTTTAGAATGACTTTCTCACCGATGGTTTCAGTAGCATAGTTGCTGATGAGGACTTGACCATTTTGATAAGCTTCTACTAGGTCAAGGGGCACTTCTTCGGCATAGAAGTTGTTAAGGACAAGCAGTTTTTGTCCATCTAGTTCACGCTCAAAAGCGTAAACTGACTCACTATCAGTATAGGCTGCCTTGTAATCACCTTCTGCGATAAGGGGCATTTCTTTACGAAGTTTAATGAGTTTTTGGTAGAAGCTAAAGATAACACCGTCTTTTTCATTTGCGACATTAATCTCTTTGTAAGATTTTCCTACTTTCAACCATGGTGTACCTGTCGTAAACCCTGCATTGTCACTAGCGTCCCACTGCATTGGTGTACGTGAATTATCACGTGATTTAGCTTTGATAATAGCAAGTGCTTCTTCTGGAGTCTTGCCCTCATCAAGCATAATTTGATAAGCATTGAGGCTCTCAACATCCACATAATCATCCATAGAATCATAGTCTGGGTCGATCATTCCGATCTCTTCCCCCATATAAATGTAAGGCGTTCCGCGTGACAAGTGGATAGAAGCAGCCAGCATGGTGGCCCCTTCATTACGGAAGTGCTTAATATCCACAAAACGGTTAAGGGCGCGTGGTTGATCATGGTTATTGTAGAAAAGGGCGTTCCAGCCGTTACCTCGACTCATGCCTTCACCCCATGTATGGAAAAGGGTTCGCAAAGCATCAAAGTCAAAATCCATAATGGTCCATTTTTGCCCATCTTGGTAATCCACTTTCAAATGGTGGAAATTAAAGGCCATGGACAATTCTTCACGCTCTGGTGCTGTGTAGAGGATACAATTTTCCACAGTTGTTGCTGACATTTCCCCAACCGTCATGAAGGAATCATCCTGACCAAAGCTAGCTTGGTTGAGTTCGTGCAGATAGTCATGAGTTATCGGACGGTCAGTGTAGGCTGGTTTACCATCATTGATTGGGCAATCTTCGAGGACTTCATCCTTACCAATCAAGTTAATCACATCAAAACGAAAACCTTTAACACCCTTGTCTTGCCAGAATTTTACAACTTTAAAGAGTTCTTCACGGACGTTTGGATTACGCCAGTTGAGATCGGCTTGAGTGACATCAAAGAGATGAAGATAGTACTTACCAGTATCCCCAAATGGCGCCCAAGCATTGCCACCAAACTTAGAGACCCAGTCCGTCGGCTCGTCACGCAAGATGAAGAAATCTTGATAGTATTGGTCACCTGCCAAGGCTTTTTGGAACCATTCATGCTCTGTCGAACAGTGGTTGAGCACCATATCCAGCATAAAGTCGATACCCAATTCTTTTCCACGTGCAATCATGGCTTCAAAATCCCCCATAGTCCCAAAATCTGGATTGACCGCTGTATAATCAGCGACATCATAACCATTATCACGTTGGGGACTTGGATAAAAAGGATTAAGCCAGATCATATCAATTCCTAGCTCTTTAAGGTATGGCAAATTCTCAGTAACCCCATTGAGGTCACCAGTACCACTACCTGTCGTGTCTTTAAATGATTTTGGATAAATTTGGTAAACAACCTTACGTTTGTCGATTGCCATGATAAGTCCTTTCTAGTTACTGTTACTCAATACCAATCAAATTCAAAAGAATTCGTTCTTTAATGAATAAAATGGGAACTTTGATTTTTAAGAGTATAACATAGATAGAGGCTGGGCAAAAAGTCCAACCTCTCAATATAGAGTTCGTTTTAACATCTTAACGCAGTGGTTGAATGGCTGTTTCTTTCGCGTTTTACGCTTAGAACCAGACCTAGAACAGTAGATAAAAGCTGTGCTTTTTCTATCTGCAACCTCAAAAGATCTCCCAGATCTTTTGAGCTATGCGGGGATGGGAGTGAAACGGTCTAGGGATAGACTGCTTCACTCCGAACCTATAAATAAAAGAATGAGGAAAATCGAACCCTTTTTAGTTAAAGGGAGTCCTTTCCCACTCCCATTCTTTTGTCATTATAATTTTGTTACCTTTAGAACATCTTCGCCGCGTGAAATCTGGCGTGGAAGATCCTCTATAGGATTGACTTGGTAATCGTTGTGATTTGTCACAATAACAGGTGTCTCAACTGGATAACCTGCCGCTTTAATAGCTGCGATATCAAATGAAATCAAGGCATCTCCTGCAACAACTTTGTCGCCTTGGGAAACGTGAGCTGTGAAACCATTTCCATCAAGATTGACAGTATCCATACCGATGTGCATAAGCATCTCTACACCTTCATCAGTCACAAGGCCAATCGCGTGTTTTGATGGGAAGAGTACTGAGATAGTTCCTGAAACAGGTGCTACCAGTTCTCCTTCAGATGGATCGATTAGGATACCTTGTCCCATCGCACCTTGAGCAAATACTGGATCTACTGCTTGTGAAAGTGGTTTAACCTCACCAGCAAGCGGACTGACAATTGATGCTACTGTTCCTACTGCTGATGCAGTTGTTGGAGCTACTTGAGATGTTGGTTCTACTTCTGCCTGAGCAAGCGCTGCTTGTGATGCCAATTTTTCATCTTCAGCTTTTGTAAGGAAGTTAGCTTTACGGAAGGCAACCGTCAAGACAAATGGCACAACAAGAGCAACCGCCATACAGATAAAGAATGGCACCATGTATTTAACGTTAATAGCAAGGAAACCAGGAATACCACCGACACCGATAGCATTTGCTTGAACGTTCATAGTCGTTGACAAGAGACCTGCAAGTCCTGAACCAATCATTCCTGCGACGAATGGGTAAACGTATTTAACGTTAACACCAAAGAGAGCTGGCTCAGTAACACCAAGATAGGCTGAGATAGTAGCTGGAAGTGAGATTTCAGCTTCGCGTTCGTTTTTACGGTTCATGAAGAAGTAAGCAAATACAGCTGAACCTTGTGCCATGTTTGAGAGAGCGATCATTGGCCAGAGACCAGTTGTTTTAGAAGCTGTGTCCGCAATCAACTGCGTATCAATAGCGTTGGTCATGTGGTGAAGACCAGTGATAACAAGTGGAGCATAAAGGGCACCAAAGATAGCACCAAAGAGCCATTTAACAGGACCAGTCAAACCAGCCAATACAACGAACGAAATCCCTTTACCGATTGTCCAACCAAGTGGGCCCAAGACAGTATGAGCTAAGATAAGAGCTGGAAGCAACGATAGGAATGGCACGAAAATCATTGAGACCATTTCTGGGATACGTTTACGCCAGAAGATTTCAAGGTAGGACAAGCTAAGTCCAGCAAGAAGTGCTGGGATAACCTGTGCTTGGTAACCGATACGGTTAACAGTGAAGAAACCGAAGTCCCAAACCCAGTCTTTGGCAATGTCAGCTGCCGCTGTGCTTCCTACAGCGTAAGCATTGAGCAACTGCGGTGACACCAAACAGATACCAAGAACGATACCAAGGATTTGTGTCGTTCCCATTTTACGGGCAACAGACCAAGTGATCCCTACTGGTAGGAAGTGGAAAATCGCTTCACCTGGTAACCACAAGAAATGGTTAACACCATTCCAGAAAGGCGATACCATTGTAATCGTATTCCAAACAGGGTTACCATCAGCATCAAACACCTTCGCACCATCTGCTATTTGTTGTCCTAGCCAGGGCATACCGACTGATTCTAAAACATTACGGAAACCGAGAATCAAACCACCTACGATGATAGCTGGGATAATTGGTGTAAAAATCTCAGCCAACATGGTCATGACACGTTGAAGTGGGTTCTGATTACTTTTGGCTGCTGACTTGGCAGCTTCTTTAGAAACACCTTCAATGCCAGAAACAGCTGTAAAGTCATTGTAGAAAATAGGCACATCATTACCAATGATAACCTGGAATTGTCCAGCATTGGTGAACGTCCCTTTGACGGCTGAAATCTTTTCGATGTCATTGACATTAGCTTTACTATCGTCGTTCAAAACGAAGCGCATACGTGTCGCACAGTGTGTGACAGCCTTGATATTTTCTTTACCACCGATGGCAGTTAAGAGGTCTTTAGCTTGAGATTCAAATTTTCCCATTTGAGTCAAACTCCTTTTTATCATTTACTAGGATTACTCCCGATTTAGTTGCAATAAAGCGTAGATAAATTTATTTACAGAACAAGTGTAATCGATTGCAAATTTGTAGGCAAGTTGTTTGTCGAAAGTTTTACTAATTTTTGGTAAAATAAGGTATCTTGTCTGCAAAAAATAGACAACTTAGAAAATGTATGAAAAAATGAAAAAGTATGAGAAAGTTTTCCGAAATTTAGAGACTGCTATTAACCAAGGAATCTACCAAGTTAACGACTATTTACCAACCGAAGAAGAGTTGGCTAAAGAGTATGCTGTCAGCCGAGATACCATTCGAAAAGCCTTAAAACTCCTGGCAGAACACGGACTTATTCAAAAACGTCAAGGTAGTGGCTCACAGATCATCAAGCATGAGCGCATTAACTTTCCTGTTTCAGCTCTTACCAGCTTTCAGGAAATCGCCCAAGCGCAAGGGATGGCAACGACAACTAATGTCATCGCTATCGACAAACTCATTGTTGATGGGAAGATGTCAGAACTAACTGGTTTCCCACCAAAGAGTCATGTCTGGCGTATCACGCGCCAACGTGTGATGGAAGGGGTGGCATCTGTCCTTGATATTGACTACTTGTTGACGACTTTTGTTCCTGAAATCGATCGTTCCATTGCGGAGAAATCCATTTACGATTATTTGGAAAACCACCTGCACCTCATGATTGATCTAGCTGAAAAAGAAATCACCATCGACCAGACCAATCAGCAAGACCGTATTCTTCTGGACTTAGCAGGTGAGCATCATGTTGTTTCCATCAAGTCCAAAGTCTTTCTCACCAATGGTCAACAATTTCAATTCACCGAAAGCCGGCACAAATTGGATAAATTTAGATTTGTAGATTTTGCTAAGAGGAGACACTAAAAACGTCACTGTTCATTTTAAACAGTAACGTTTTCAGTTATATTTCAAAATCCATTTGCCCCTGACATTCCT
>NZ_JBLOJT010000007.1:0-46948 GCF_047785745.1 Streptococcus pluranimalium
TCAATAATGAGTTGTCCAACTTTTTGGGGTCAGTACACTTGACAACCTCGCTTTTTAATTTCAAGGCTCGGGAAAAAAAGTCCACTGGACGTTTTTTATGCTATAATAATCCTAATATTTTGAAGATTTGGAGATTCTTATGAAAACACCTTTTATTTCTCGTCAAGAGTTGGATAAGATTACTGAGCAATTCCCAACGCCATTCCATCTTTATGATGAGAAGGGGATCCGTGAAAAGGCGCGTGCCTTAAACAAGGCGTTTTCATGGAACAAGGGTTTTAAAGAATACTTCGCTGTTAAAGCCACTCCGACACCAGCTATCTTGAAAATCCTTCAAGAGGAGAATTGTGGTGTGGATTGTGCGACGGGTATAGAACTCTTGATGAGTCATCAAATGGGATTTAAGGATATCATGTTCTCATCCAACAACACGCCTGCCTCTGAGTACCAATATGCCAAAGAAATCGGAGCGACGATCAATCTAGATGCTTATGAAATGATTGATTTTGTCAAAGAAACTGTCGGTTTACCAGAGACAGTATCGCTTCGCTACAATCCAGGAGGTGTTTTCTCACTTGGAACGGACATTATGGACAACCCTGAAGAATCTAAATTTGGCATGACGCGCGCCCAACTTATTCAAGGGTTTAAGGATTTGAAAGCAGAAGGCGTTAAGACATTTGGGATTCATTCCTTCTTAGCTTCAAATACCGTTACGAATGATTACTATCCAGAACTGGCGCGTCAGCTATTTACCCTAGCCGTGGAAATCCGTGATGAAGCAGACGTAGAACTCAGCTTTATCAACTTATCTGGTGGGATTGGTGTCAATTATCGCCCTGAGGAAGAAGCCAACGATATTGCAGTTATTGGTGAAGGTGTCCGTAAGGTTTATGAAGAAGTCTTGACACCTGCTGGTCTTGGAGATATTAAAATCTTTACAGAACTTGGACGCTTTATGTTGGCACCGCATGGTCTTTTGGTCACAAAAGTCTTACATCGCAAGAAAACCTATCGTGATTACGTTGGTGTGGATGCTTCAGCTGTTAATCTCTTACGCCCAGCCATGTATGGCTCCTATCACCACATCACCAATATCAGCAACCCTGATGGTCCTGTAGAAGTAGTTGATGTCGTTGGATCACTCTGCGAGAACAATGATAAATTTGCCAAACAACGTGAATTATCACAGGCACGTGTTGGAGATAGCTTAGTTATTCATGATACGGGTGCACATGGCTTCTCTATGGGTTATCAGTACAATGCACGCTTGCGTTCAGCAGAGATTCTCTATCAAGAAGATGGGAGTGCTCGTCTGATTCGTCGCGCAGAGACACCAGAAGATTACTTTGCGACGATTACGGGATTTGATTTTGATTAATAGTATAAAAAGGCTGGATTGCGGTCCAGTTTTTTCTTATAAAGGAGTTTTATGTTTGGTTTAGGAACACTTATTAACACAGGGGCGATTATCGCTGCTGGTATTATCGGTAGTCTTTTTGGGCATCATCTCAAGCAAAGACATCAAGAAACCGTCATGGTGGCTGCTGGGATTAGTGTCATGTTTATTGGTATTTCTGGTGCCATGGAGGGCATGCTTAGCCTCTCGGATGGGAAATTAAGCAGCGGTCAGGCTATGTTGCTTGTCTTGTCAATGACTATCGGAGGATTAATCGGAGAATGGTTAGGGATAGAAGATGAGTTTGAGCGTTTGGGTTATTGGCTTCAAGAGAAATCTGGTAATGCAAATGACAACCAGTTTGTTTCGGCTTTTGTGACTGCTTCGTTGACGGTTTGCATTGGTGCCATGGGTATTGTTGGTGCTATTCAAGATGGGATTCTTAGAGATCCTAGCATTTTGATTACAAAGGCTATCTTGGATTTTATTATCATCTTGGTTATGGCCTCTAGTTTAGGTAAAGGTGCTGGTTTTTCAGCTATCCCAGTTTTATGTTTTCAAGCCTTTATCACGCTTTTGGCGCAATTCATCAAACCCATGATGACGGAAGTAGCACTTGCTAACATCAGCTTAGTTGGCTCAGTCTTGATTTTTTGTGTAGGGTTAAACCTTGTTTTTGGACAAAAAGTCAGACTAGCTAATTTGTTACCAGCATTACTTATCGCGGTCTTGATAGCATCTATTTAAGTGTTTTGACATTTGTAAAGCGATAACTTTTCTGCTATAATAAGACGGTAAATAAGACTAGGAGAAATCAAAAATATGTCAACAGCATTATGGATTTTAATCGTTGTATTAGCAGCAATCGCAGGTGTATTTGGTGGTATTTTCATTGCCCGTAAACAAATCGAAAAAGAAATCGGTCAATACCCACGTTTGACACCAGATGCCATCCGCGAGATGATGAGCCAAATGGGTCAAAAACCAAACGAAGCGAAAGTACAACAAACTTACCGTAATATCGTTAAACAATCAAAAGCAGCCGCTGCTAAAAAGAATAAATAAGATTAAGAGGGGTTGGGAGCAGAGTTCTCAACCCTTTTTAGAAAGAAGAGACTATGGATAATCGTCCCATTGGTTTTTTAGATTCAGGTGTCGGAGGCTTGACAGTCGTTAGGGAATTGATGCGGCAGCTTCCTCACGAAGATATTATCTACATAGGTGACTCAGCTAGAGCACCTTATGGGCCACGACCTGCAGATCAGATTAGAGAGTATACCTGGCAACTGGTGAATTTTCTCTTGACGAAAAACGTCAAAATGATTGTCATTGCATGCAATACAGCGACAGCTGTAGCTTGGGAAGAAATCAAGGCGGCATTGGATATTCCTGTTTTAGGGGTTATTCTGCCAGGATCAAGCGCAGCGATTAAGACAACACAAAGTAAAAAAGTGGGTGTGATAGCGACTCCGATGACTGTGACATCAGATATTTACCAGCAAAAAGTTCAACTTTTGGATCCGCAAATAGAAGTTACTTCTATGGCTTGTCCCAAGTTTGTTCCCTTGGTTGAATCCAATGAAATAGGGTCAAGTATTGCTAAAAAGATTGTCTACGAGACATTAGAACCTTTGGTTGGGCAGGTAGACACTTTAATTTTGGGCTGTACTCACTATCCCTTGCTACGTCCCATTATTCAAAATGTCATGGGATCAGAAGTAAAGCTGATTGACAGCGGGGCGGAGACGGTTCGTGATATCTCGGTTTTACTTAATTATTTTGTAATCAATCGTAATCGAGAGGCAAAACAGCAACAGCATTGTTTCTATACAACAGCTGGTGTTGCTAGTTTTCAAGAAATTGCGGAAAGTTGGTTAGGGCAAAACATCCGTGTGGAGCATGTTAACTTAGAGGAGGCTTTGAATGACGCAACAGATTTATGAATATAAAGATGACCAAAACTGGTTTATTGGAGAAATGGTTGGGCATAACTCAATTGCTTGGCTTGGCAATGAGCACCAGATTGACGGTCCATTAGAGGAAATTAATCGTGTTATAGATAAAGCCGTTGGCATAGATGTTTTTTCTGAAGAAGAATGGAATCATCCAAGAGGCTATCGGTTAACAGTCGTTAAGTGTGTATCACACTTTAAACTCATAGACTTTATCCTAAAAATGGTCAATGAAAATCTAAATCGTCAACTAAAAGCTAAGCAACATAAAGAAGCTATTCTTATTATCGAAAAAGACCAACTCTTGACTGTTCATCTCCCTGATGGTGGTATTGAAGTGGATCACTTTTTTGGGACAGGCATGTCAGACTTTGGTGATAAGTTACTCATTGCTACGCATAATGAGGGCAAGGTCAAGGAGTTCCGTAAGATGTTTGCTTCTTTAGGGATCGAAGTGGAAAGTCTCAATGACTACCCTGACCTTCCTGAAGTCGAAGAGACCGGCATGACTTTCGAAGAGAATGCCCGTCTAAAAGCTGAGACCATTTCAAAATTAACTGGGCGTATGGTCTTAGCAGACGACTCAGGCTTGAAAGTAGATGCTTTGGGTGGTTTGCCAGGCGTTTGGTCAGCTCGTTTTTCAGCACCAGAACCAACGGATGCGAAAAACAATGCCAAACTCTTGCATGAGTTGGCTATGGTTCTTGAGCAAGAAGATCGTAGTGCACAATTTCATTCGACCTTGGTAGTAGCTGCACCAGATAAGGAAAGTCTTGTTGTTGCAGCCGACTGGCCAGGCTATATTGCCTTTGAACTCAAAGGAGAAGATGGCTTTGGTTATGATCCGCTTTTTCTTGTTGGGGAGACTGGTCGAACAGCTGCGCAGCTTAGTCCGGAAGAAAAAAATGCTATTTCTCACCGCGGTTTAGCGATGAAAAAATTGATGGAGGAATTTCCAACATGGCAGAACAAACACTAATTGTCATGAGTGATTCTCATGGAGATAAAACAGTCGTTGAAGAGATAAAAGCTCATTATCAGGGAAAAGTAGATGCTATTTTTCACAATGGCGATTCTGAATTGCCATCTGATGATTCTGTTTGGCAAGGGATACATGTTGTCAAAGGAAACTGCGACTATGATTCTGGCTATGCAGATGATAATGTTGTTAAGTTATCTGGTTTGACAGTAGCTCAGACGCACGGACACCTATACCATATTAACTTCATGTGGGATCGTTTGATTTACTTCGCTCAGCAAGCCCAAGCAGATATTTGCCTTTATGGTCATTTGCATCGTGCCGCAGCTTGGCAGGAAGAAGGCATTGTTTTCATCAATCCAGGTTCTGTTTTGCAGCCACGCGGTGATATCAACGAAAAACTCTATGCCAAGATTGTCGTATCAAGCAGCACTGTTACCGTTGATTTTTTAGATCTCCATCACCAAGTTTACCCAGGGTTATCACAGGAATTTACAAGATGATTGCAAAAGCGTTTGAAGATTTTTTATTAAACTATACGGAGCATTACTTGATTCCATCAAAGGACTTAGCTATTGTAGTTGATACGCATAATATGGACCATGTGCTTCTTTTGATGACGAGTAATGGTTATTCGCGTATTCCTGTTATCACAAAAGAGAAACATTATTGTGGAACGGTGTCGATTTCTGACATAATGCACTACCAAGGGGAACACAATTTAGCAGATTGGGAACTCTCGCAAACAGATGTGGCTGTAGCGGTCAATGATAAAGTCGAAACAATTTTATTAGATGCTTCCCTGACTGAAATCATGCATAAGCTTGTGGATAATCCGTTCTTGCCAGTTTTAGATAAAGATCAGCATTTTATGGGGATTATTACAAGGAAATCAATCCTAAAGGCTGTTAATGCCTTACTGCATGATTTTACAGAGGATTATGACATCATACCAAAAGAAAAACATGATAACTAAAGAGACCATTACCGCATTTTTAGCTGAAAAAAACATCTCAGCTGCCTCTCAACAATCCTATTCTTATGATTTAAGGCAGTTTTTGGACTTAGTAGAAAGTCACATCAATGATGCCAGTTTACTTTATTATCAAGAATTTTTGAAATCCTTAAAAGTTAGTGCCCAGAAGCGTAAACAGTCCTCGGTCAATCAATTTTTACTCTATCTCTACGAAGCAGGTCATCTTGATCGCTATCACCGTTTGAAAAGGGTGAAACAGGTTTCGCCAGAATCGAAGTCTTTTCAAGACTGTGATTTGACTTTTTTGACGGCAGAAACGGATTATACGCAAGGTCGCTTAATCGCATCATTGTTAGCTCTGATGGGCGTGACAATGAAAGAAATGGCGGAACTTAAGGGAGATATGATTGACATTGAGTTTAAGGTTTTAAAGGTTGAAAAAGAAGGACAAGTTCGGATTTTGCAGTTGCCACCACTGATTGTGCAGCAACTTCCGCAAGTATCTGACGAGGGCTATCTCTTTGATAACAAGGGGAAGACTTATTCCCGTCAGTGGTTTTTTTTACAGTTGAAAGCTTATTTAGAGAGTCTTGAGTTAGGCCATCTAACTGCTCAAGACTTGCGGCATCAGTATATTTTAAATCAAATAGCTTTAGGAAAATCAGCGACAGAGATTGCGAAACAGCTAGGGCTAAAATCAACACAAACCCTTGAGAAATATTTCAAATAATGGATATAAAATTAAAAGATTTTGAAGGTCCTCTTGATTTACTTTTGCACTTGGTGTCAAAGTATGAAGTGGATATTTATGATGTGCCTTTAGTCGAGGTTATCGAGCAATATTTGGCCTATTTAGCAACACTTCAGGCTATGAAGTTGGAAGTGGCTGGTGAGTATATGGTCATGGCTAGCCAGCTCATGCTAATCAAGAGCCGTAAACTGTTACCAAAAATAGTAGAAGAAAGTCCTCTTGAAGAGGATCTTGAAATGGAACTCCTCTCGCAAATCGAAGAATACAAGCGTTTCAAGGTCATCTCGCAAGAGCTAGATCAACAGCACCAAGAGCGTGCCAAGTTATTTTCTAAAGCTAAGACAGAAATTGTGTCTGAAGATGTGACCTTAAAAGAAGATAAGACGACCTTGGATCTCTATCTTGCTTTTTCTAAGATTATGGCTCAAAAGCAAGTAGCATTCAACCAGGAACATACCACTATCGCAGCAGACGATTATCGTATTGAAGATATGATGGTTTTTGTTGAAGACCAACTTGAAGTAGGAAAGTCTAAGTCTATGCGACAATTATTTCAAGAAGTTGAGAGTAAGGAGCAGATGATTACGATCTTTTTAGCGATTTTAGAATTAGTTAAACGGCAAGTCGTGCGTGTTCAGCAAGAGGCTAATTTCTCAGACGTTACCTTGAAAAGGGAGGCAACATGACAACCTTATCACAAATTGAAGCCCTTCTTTTTGTAGCTGGAGAGGAGGGATTATCCATCCGTCAATTAGCAGAACTATTAGAACTACCACCATCAGGCATACAACAGTCTATGGAAAAATTAGTTGAGAAATATGAAGATGATCAGAATTCTGCCCTAACCATTTTAGAGTCAGCTAATACTTATAAATTGGTTACTAAAGAGCATTATGCAGAACTCCTGAAGTCATATGCTCATACTCCTGTTAACCAGAGCTTGTCTCGAGCAAGTCTTGAGACGCTATCTATAATTGCCTACAAGCAGCCCATTACTCGTATTGAGGTTGATGAGATTCGTGGGGTTAATTCAAGTGGGGCTATCGGCAAACTGCAGGCCTTTGGCTTGGTTTCAGAGGTTGGAAAGAAGGAAGTTCTTGGACGCCCAAATCTATATGCGACAACAGATTACTTTTTAGATTACATGGGGATCAATAGTCTCGATGAACTGGTTGACGTCTCAGCTATTGACATCAAAGAAGAAGAGGTGGCATTGTTTGCGGATGTTCCCTCTCTAGAAGAATAAGGAAAATAAGATGAGAATTAACAAATATATTGCCCACGCAGGTGTGGCAAGCCGTCGTAAGGCGGAAGAATTAATCAAAAAAGGTTTGGTTACGATTAATGGAAAGACGGTCACCGAGTTGGCAACAACGGTTAAATCAGGTGACCTAGTTGAAGTCGAAGGTAGTCCGATTTATAATGAAGAAAAAGTTTACTATCTCTTAAATAAACCACGTGGGGTGATTTCAAGTGTGTCAGATGAAAGAGGTCGTCAGACGGTTGTTGATTTGTTACCACAAGTTAAGGAAAGAATTTATCCTGTAGGTCGTTTAGACTGGGATACTTCTGGATTACTGTTATTGACAAATGATGGTGATTTCACGGATAAGATGATTCATCCTCGTAATGAGATTGATAAGGTTTATGTAGCGCGCGTGAAAGGAATTGCGACCAAGGAGAATCTCCGTCCCTTAACTCGTGGTGTTGTGATTGATGGCAAGAAGACCAAGCCAGCTCGCTACAATATTATCAAAGTTGAAGCTGATAAAAATCGTTCTGTTGTTGAGTTGATTATCCATGAAGGGCGTAATCATCAGGTCAAAAAGATGTTTGAATCAGTTGGGTTACTCGTTGATAAATTATCAAGGACACGCTTTGGGACACTTGATTTAACAGGTCTTCGTCCAGGAGAATCTCGCCGATTGAATAAAAAAGAAGTGAGTCAGCTCCATAATATGGCTGTCAATAAAACCAAATGAAACACTTATTGATAGCATCAGTTCGTTGGTATCAAAAATACCTGTCACCTTTAACACCGAGTTCTTGTCGCTTTAGACCGACTTGTTCCCAATACATGATTGAGGCTGTTGATAAGCATGGCCTAAAAGGAGTCATTATGGGCTTGGCTAGAATAGCGCGGTGTCATCCACTGTCTAAAAGAGGTCTTGATCCTGTCCCAGATCATTTTTCATTGAGGAGAAATCGTCAGTCTTGTCATCAAGAATCAGCAATGGGTAACAAAGAGATGACTAAATAGAAACTAAAAAAACGAGCAAAGAGGAAGATCCCATAAGGGGTATTCCTCTTTGCTCGTTTTTAGATGACTTTTAGGGGGATATCTAGTTGATAAGCGATATCAATTGAGTGTGTCGAGTTATGGTGTATCTGTAGGAATAGCACTGTTTGACTCTGGGGCTTCAACAGCTGGGGCATAAGCCTCCGGTTGATAAGTTGGTTCTAAAACTTCGACGTACTCTACGGTTTCAGTAGCCTGTGTAGGTTCAGCAGGAGGTGTGGGTTCCACAACAGAGGCTTGAATATTCAAAGCGGCTCGGAGGTCATCAATACGTTTTTGTAGAGCTGTTTTTTTATCACCATCCTTTAGTTGATTAACATCTGCTTGAGCCGTTTCAATATCCGCTGCTAACAAGGTGCTTTCAGCCGTTGTAACAGCAGTTTCAGCTAACTCTTCTTGTGTCAAGTTTGCTTCGATAGTATTGATTTGCTCTTGTAGCTGCTTTTTTAAATCGCCATTTGGCAATTTATTAACGGCTTCTTTGGCTTTTTTTAAAGTATCCTGGTTAGGGTTTTCTTCTAATGCCTTGATTGCTTTCTCTGCAGCTTCTTTGAGCTTAGTAGCTTCCGAGGAGCTAGAATGGCTGACTTGGGTAACTTCTTGTTCTTGTCGTGAACGGCTTGTCATGGTGTAGACAGTACCAGTAATGACAAGCAATACGATAGATAAAATAAGAAAGAGAAATTCGCTTTTTGATTTAAACATGTGGTATCCTTTGCATCAACTTATTCTCTAACTATTATAAATCACATTCTTTAAAATGCAAATCGAAAGGGTAAATTTTCAAAGTAAGTTCCACCGTACCTAAGGGTGGAACTTAGTCTAATAAAAACCGCTAAAACCAGTGGAAATCCGTGTCAGGGTAAGTTCCACTGGTTTTTATAATGGTCGATTTTATAGTTTTCTGAGCCTTATTTTTCCTGAAAAAGGGTACACAAAATCCCCTCATCTGAAAGCATTTCAGATGAGGGGATTTTTAAAAGTTAGTTATTAGTTGTTATGTTCTAGTAGTTGTGGTGATTGACAGACGTCTTCTACTGGGGTTTGCGAAATACCGAGCAGTTTAGGCAGTTCCTGGCCGTAAGTGAAAGCGAAGAGATCGTAAGCCGATTTACCATTCAGAGAAGCTCTCTTAACGCTGTTAACGTGCGAACAGACGAGATTGATGTCTTCCTGAGTGAGCTGATCAAAAGAGGTTCCTTTGGGCAGAATATCCCGAATCAGCGTGTGATTCTTCTCAATCCGTCCTTTCTGAGCAGAGCGATTAGGATCACCGAAAAAAAGCTTAGATTGGCCCCTGACATCAATCTCAATAACGTCTACTCTAGCAAACTCACCACCGTTGTCTGTGATGATGATAGGGAAACGGTCAAAGAAGTCCATATTAGCCTCGTAACAGTCCTGTTTGATAGCTTGAATGTGTTTAGCGACTTCTGTGGCTGTCTTATTATCCAAAAGCCGTGCAAAGATGAAGTTACAGAAAGAGAGGTTATAAAGGTCAGTAGGACTTTCCGCCAATCTTACCGATGACAGTATCCATCTCTAACCAAGAGTTTAAATTGTTCTTGAGAATATAACTTTGGAAGTCTTAATAAGTCCTCCCTTCTTTCAATACTTTAGGAATTGAAGGTAGTTGTGCTTTTCGTCTTGGTTTAAACTTTACAGCTCTCGCGAGGTCAATAGACGATACGGAGAGATCACCTTTTCTGATGTGACGGTAGACGGTTGAGGAACTGACGTCAAGATCATGTGTTTTAAGGATATGGTAAATGTGTTGTCCCTTTTTCACGTCATCTGAGATCACTTTCTCCATCTCCCAGAACCTCTCGGCATTAAGAGGTGTTCCTTCACGAGACTCGACGAGTGTCTGTTCATATTGCTTTTGATCTTGTTTGGCGAGGTAAAAGATTTTCTTGTAGCCACAGTTTTGTCTTCGCTTAGGACAACCATTACAGACAAAAGGTGAGGTGCTTTATCAAGAAGAGGACAAGGCAGTCCATCACTAGTAGAAGCTCTAATTTGTCTGTTACGTTTGACTTTTTTAGAAACCGTTGTAGGGTCTTTTAGGATGGTCTCGCCGATAGCTTTAAAGGTTTTACCACTATCTAAACCTAATTGAATATCGTTACGGTCTAAGAGATTAAGGTGTTTGTATTTAGTCATGATAAGAACTCCTATCAAACTCAAACGTCTCAGACTTAATTCCACCATAAAAATCCATTTTAGGCTAACTTCCACTTTAATTTACGAAATGGAACTTACCTTGAGAAATTTCCTGCAAATCGAAAGGAAAGATTTCTAAAAAAAATCCTTGTGCCCTTTATCATATTCTATTAAAATAGAAGTGTTGTCTAGTAGACAAAATAAAAAAGTTTGGGGATAAACATATGTCTATCAACTGGCAAGAGATTGTCTTTACTTTTCTAGGTGGTCTGGGCCTCTTCCTTTTCAGTATCAAATATATGGGAGACGGTTTACAGCAGGCTGCGGGAGATAAATTACGTTATTATATTGACAAATACACTAGTAATCCGTTTTTAGGAGTGCTGATTGGGATTGTTATTACTGGTCTCATTCAGTCTAGTTCAGGAGTAACTGCGATTGCCGTTGGCTTGGTATCTGCAGGTCTCTTGGGACTTAGACAAGCTATTGGTATCGTGATGGGTGCCAATATCGGAACGACCGTGACCTCTGTCCTGATTGGTTTTAAGTTAGGCGACTATGGACTGCCTATTTTGTTTGTTGGTGCGGTATTATTCTTATTTGTGAGAAATCGTAAATTTAACAATTTAGGAAAAATTCTTTTCGGTCTAGGTGGTCTCTTCTTCGCTTTAAATCTCATGGGAGATGCAATGGCACCTTTGAAGGATATTCAAGCCTTTAGAGATTATATGGTTGGCTTAAGTGATAGCCCTATTCAAGGTGTTTTTATTGGAACAGTTTTGACGGTTCTTATTCAATCGTCATCAGCTACAATAGGGATTTTACAAAGTCTTTATGCTGGTGGTTTAGTTGATTTACAGGGAGCTTTACCAATTCTTTTTGGAGATAATATCGGGACGACCATTACAGCCGTTTTGGCAGCTTTAGGGTCAAACATTGCGGCTAAACGTGTGGCTGGAGCTCATGTAATGTTCAATGTTATTGGTACTGTTATCTGTTTAATTCTTTTGGCACCTTTTACACACTTGGTCGAATGGTTCCAAGGGAACTTAGGGTTAACAAAAGAGATGACGATTGCCTTTGCCCATGGTACCTTTAACATTACTAATACAGTAACTCAATTTCCGTTTATTGGTGCCTTAGCTTATATTGTAACGAAAATCATTCCAGGTGAGGATGAAGTAGTTAAATATGAAGCTCTTTATCTTGATCGCGGCCTTATCACATCGGCACCATCTATCGCTCTTGGAAATGCTAAACGTGAATTGGTTCATCTTGCTTCCTACGCTGTTCAAGCTTTAGAAGCCTCATATGCTTACATCTCTTCATCAGATAGCAAGTATGCTACTAAAGTAGAGAAATACGAAAATGCTGTCAACACGATTGATGAAGAATTGACGATCTATCTCATTGATATCTCAAATGAGGCTCTCAATGAGAGTGAAAATGAAGTGCTCGCCAGTTCTCTAGATTCTTCTCGTGATCTAGAACGTATCGCTGACCATGCTAATGAATTGGCGCAATTAACGACAGAAATATTGTCTAAGAATGTTATTTTCTCGGAGGAAGCACAGGCTGAGCTCAAGAAAATGTATACCATGACGCACCGTTTGGTTTTAGATAGTATTCGTGTCATTGTTGACCATGATAAGGTTCTCGCTGGAGAACTTTTGGAACGCCACAAAGAGATTGCAAAATTGGAACGTCAATACCGCCGTGTTCATACCAAGCGTCTGAATCGTGGAGAATGTTCAGCTCAAGCGGGTATTAGCTATGTTGATATCTTGTCTCATTACACTCGTATTTCAGATCATGGTATTAATTTAGTGGAGAAGGTTATCGAAGATGTTATTTAATAGAAAAGACCTTAGGGTCTTTTTTTTAAAAATTAATAGGCTCTTTTGGTATATACCAGTTGAAAAAATAATTTAAGAGCGTATAATAGGAGAAAAAGGACGAAAGCGAGAAAGATATGACCCAATATTTAAAAGCTGATCGATTTTATTTTGTGGATGGCGTTAAAGAAGGTGGCTACCTTGCTCTCTTGGATGGTCATTTTGGCCGATGGCAGAATGAGAAGCCGACTGATGGCGACATTTTAGACTACAGTGGTAAGCAAATAGCTCCTGGGTTGGTAGATACCCACATTCATGGTTATGCTGGTTGGGATGTGATGGATGCTTCTCCTGAAGGGATTCATGTCATGAGTGAAGGCCTTTTATCAACAGGAGTGACATCCTTCTTACCGACTACTTTGACTTCATCATCTGAATCTTTAGAAAAGGCAGCAGCAACTGTTGCTAGTGTTGCTGAGAAGGTTAAGGGAGCTAAAATTCAAGGCATCTACTTTGAAGGTCCTTATTTCACAGAAGAGTACAAAGGTGCCCAAAACCCAGACTATATGTTCGACCCTAGCTTAGAAGAATTTGCCAAGTGGCAAAAAGCGGCTCAAGGAAAGATTAAGAAAATTGCTTTAGCCCCAGAACGACAAGGGGTTGAAGAGTTTGTGTCAACTGTGACTCAGCAGGGAGTAACCGTTGCTTTGGGACATTCCAATGCCACTTACGAGAAGGCGAAAGCAGCAGTAGATGCTGGTGCCTCCGTCTGGGTTCATGCATACAATGGGATGAGGGGCTTGACACACCGTGAACCAGGGATGGTTGGTGCTGTTTATAATATTCCTGATACCTATGCTGAGCTCATTACAGACGGGTACCACGTGTCACCGGTAGCTAGTGAAATTCTCATGCGTGAGAAAGGACATGACCATGTAGCTTTGATTACAGACTGTATGCGAGCAGGCGGTCAGCCTGATGGGGATTATACATTAGGTGAATTCCCAGTTGTTGTTGAAAATGGGACAGCTCGTTTGAAAGACAGTGGCAATCTGGCTGGTTCTATTCTGAAACTCAAAGACGGTATTAAAAATGTGGTTGCTTGGGGGATTGCGACACCAGAAGAAGCGATTAAAATGGCTTCTTATGTACCAGCAAAATCCGTCGGAATTGATCATGTCTGTGGTCAATTAACAGAAGGCTACGCAGCTGACTTTATCGTCTTAGATGATGATTTAGAATTGGTCGCGACTTACTTGGATGGACAGAAAGTCTTTGAAATATAGCTTATAAGCTGGGGAAACCCAGCTTTTTATAGTCAATTCTAAAAAAGTATTTTGTAGTCTTTCTAATACCTATCGCTAAAAGAATAAAAATAGGATTTTAACAAGTAATAGAAAGATTATTATAAAAGTCTATATTAATTGCTCTAAAAATCTAGTTGTGATAGACTACTCTGAGATATTTAAAAAGAAGTTTTTGGAGGATATTATGGAATTTATCAAAACGCGTGCGGCAGTTGCTTGGGCACCAAATGAACCCTTGAAAATCGAAGAGTTAGACCTCATGATGCCACAAAAAGGCGAAGTCATGGTCCGTATCACAGCAACAGGTGTCTGTCATACAGATGCCTACACTTTATCTGGTAAAGACTCTGAGGGAGTTTTCCCATGTGTCTTAGGCCATGAAGGTGCTGGAATCGTTGAAGCCATCGGTGAAGGGGTCGAAGGTTTTGAAATCGGCGACCATGTTATTCCACTTTACACAGCAGAATGTGGGAAATGTAAATTCTGTTTGTCTGGCAAAACAAACCTCTGTTCATCAGTTCGTGAGACGCAGGGCCGTGGCGTTATGCCTGACGGAACAGTTCGTTTCTTTAAAGACGGTCAACCTATCTACCACTACATGGGAACATCAACCTTTGCTGAACATACAGTTGTTTCAGAACATTCCTTGGTAAAAATTCAAGAGGATGCGCCATTGGAAGAAGTTTGCTTACTAGGTTGCGGTGTGACAACTGGTATGGGTGCGGTGAAAAATACGGCTAAGGTTGAAGAAGGCTCTACCGTAGCGATTTTTGGTCTTGGTGGTATCGGACTTGCTGCTATTATTGGTGCTCGTATGGCCAAAGCAAGTCGTATTATTGCTATTGATACGAATCCGGAGAAATTCGACAAAGCTAAAGAGCTTGGGGCAACAGATTTTGTCAACCCAGCTGATTTCGATAAGCCAATCCAGGAAGTGATTATTGAAATGACTGACGGTGGGGTAGATTATTCCTTTGAATGTATCGGTAATGTTGAGGTGATGCGTGCTGCCTTGGAATGCTGTCACAAAGGATGGGGTGAAAGTATCATTATCGGTGTAGCGCCACAAGGTGCTGAAATCAACACCCGTCCTTTCCAATTGGTTACTGGTCGTGTTTGGCGTGGGTCTGCCTTTGGTGGTGTCAAAGGTAAAACGCAACTCCCTGGTATTGTTAAAGATTACATGGATGGCGAGTTTGCCCTTTCTGACTTTATCACACACACCATGCCACTAGAACAAATCAATGAAGCCTTTGACCTTATGCACGAAGGCAAATCAATCCGTACGGTTATTCATTACTAAGAGGTTGCTATGAAAGAACTTTCTAAAAATAAAATGTTTGGTGGTTGGCATAAACGCTTTAGTCATCAATCAACGTCAACTGGCACCGAAATGACCTTTGCCATTTATCTTCCCCCTCAAGTGGAAAAAGAGGAAAAAGTTCCTGTTCTTTATTTCTTATCAGGATTGACCTGCACGGATGAAAACTTTTCGACCAAATCAGGAGCGCAACAATATGCTGCTAAGTATGGTATGGCTCTGGTCATGCCTGATACCTCTCCTCGAGGGAAAGGTGTTGCTGATGATAAAGCTTATGATCTGGGACAGGGGGCTGGTTTTTATCTCAATGCGACAGAGCAACCTTGGGCTGAACATTATCGCATGTACGATTATGTGGTGGAAGAATTGCCTGTGCTGATTGAGGAAAATTTTCCTGTGACTGATAAGCGTTCGATTTTTGGGCATAGTATGGGTGGTCATGGGGCACTTCAAATTGGTTTGAAAAATTATGAGCAATACCAATCGATTTCTGCCTTTTCCCCAATCGTTAATCCTAGTCAGGTGCCTTGGGGTCAAAAAGCTTTTACGGCTTATCTTGGAACTGACCAAGCAGCTTGGGGTGCGTATGACAGCACTCTTTTACTAAGTCAAGTTGACAAGGCTCGTCCGATTTTGATTGATCAAGGCTTGGCTGATGGTTTCTATCAAGAGCAGTTGCAACCAGAATCCTTTAGCAAAGCTGCATCAGAAAATAAGATTGATGTTCAACTCAACCTTCATGAAGGTTATGACCATTCTTACTATTTTATCGCTAGCTTTGTTGAGGAACATATGGCTTTTCATGCCAAACACTTAGGTATTTTGTAAAAAGATTAGACAAGGTTGACCTCGTTTGCTATAATAACAGCAGAAAGAGGGTTACTCTCAGTTTTACCTTAAGCGAGTTCGGGATGGTGAAAGCCGAATGGTAGAAGAGATTAATTGGAACTTTTGTCAACAATTAAAAAACAAATGAAGTCATAAATTAGGGTGGAACCGCGTTTTAACGCCCCTATGTCAGTCAGACATGGGAGTGGAGAAACGTGGTTTTTTATGATGAGTGAGGAAAATTATGGAAGTTCATTACCTAGTGGCTAGCCAAGAGGAGCTAAAAAATTATCAGGATTTTTATCAAAAGCACCAATCCCAATTAGCAGATTTCGAAGTATTTTTGAGAACACATTATGCTCTTGAAGAGTTACCGCAAATGCTAGTATTCTCAAATCTTGCAGGAGCAACATCCATTGTTCGTGATATTACGATACCTGCTTATACTAATGACACTAGACTTGTGATGACTCCTGAAATAGATATCTGGAAGCAGATTTATCTAGCGCAGCTAGACGATTATCCTAATGAGGATACTAGTGCTATAAAAGCTCATTACAGTCGCTTATCGGAAAACCATCTCCTTCAAATTATTGGTCATGAGTTAGCGCATTGGTCGGAACTCTTTGAAGATGACTTTGATGATTATCACAGCTTTATTTGGTTTGAAGAAGGTATGGTTGAGTACCTTAGTCGTCAATACTTTTTGACAGCTGATGAATTTCAAGCTGAAAAAAACTGTAATGAGGCACTGGTTGATTTGTATCAGAAAAAATATGGTTGGCATTCACTTAATGATTTTGGGAAAGAAACTTATGAGGGGAACTATGCCAGTATTTTTTATGAGTACTGGAGAAGTTTTCTAACGATTGATCAACTTGTCTCCAATTTAGGATCGGAAAAAGAAGTGTTTTCCCTCTATCATCAATGGTTGCAAACCCATCACTCACAGCCTTTATTAGATTGGTTGATAGATAATAACTTTTTGGAAAAAGAGTTCTAATCTAGAATTAGCTAGAAAATCATACCTTTTCACAGTGTCAGTGGCAATTTTCTCCTGATGGTCGAATTGCCACACGCTCATCGCTAGGACCACTGAGCTAGACACTGCACTAACTCGTCGTTTGTCGCGATATCGGCGACATACGACTCCTGTCGCAAGAAATTGATATAATGGAGGACAATATGTCTAAAAAACTAACGTTTCGCCTAGGCATTGTCAGTAACTCCTTGTCAGTCGAACTGACAAAGGGCGATCGCTGAGAAGCGACTTGCCTAGCCTATGCACTAGCTCGCTTTCAGCAGCAATATCGGCTACTGATGCTCACGTCGCAAGAAAAAATTGAAAATGGAGAAATTTATGTCAACAAAAAAATTAACTTTCCAAGAAATTATCTTGACTTTACAACAATATTGGAATGATCAGGGCTGTATGCTGATGCAGGCTTACGATAATGAAAAAGGTGCTGGTACTATGAGTCCTTACACTTTCCTTCGCGCCATTGGTCCTGAGCCATGGAATGCGGCTTATGTAGAGCCTTCACGTCGTCCAGCAGATGGTCGTTATGGGGAAAATCCTAATCGCCTCTACCAACACCACCAATTCCAAGTGGTCATGAAACCATCACCATCAAATATCCAAGAACTTTACCTTGAGTCTTTAGAGAAATTGGGTATCAATCCTTTGGAACATGATATCCGCTTTGTTGAAGATAACTGGGAAAATCCATCAACTGGATCAGCTGGTCTGGGTTGGGAAGTGTGGCTTGATGGGATGGAAATCACTCAGTTTACTTATTTCCAACAAGTTGGTGGTTTAGCAACATCACCAGTAACGGCCGAAGTGACCTACGGTTTAGAGCGTTTAGCATCCTACATCCAAGAAGTTGACTCGGTGTATGATATTGAGTGGGCACCAGGAGTCAAATATGGTGAAATTTTCTTACAGCCTGAGTATGAGCATTCTAAATATTCCTTTGAAATCTCAAACCAAGATATGCTCTTGGAAAACTTTGAGAAATTTGAAAAAGAGGCTGGTCGTGCCTTGGAAGAAGGCCTTGTTCATCCAGCTTATGACTACGTTTTAAAATGTTCTCATACCTTTAACTTGCTAGATGCGCGTGGAGCGGTTTCGGTTACAGAACGTGCTGGTTACATTGCCCGCATCCGTAACTTAGCGCGTGTTGTTGCTAAAACTTTTGTGGCTGAGCGTAAAAAACTTGGCTTCCCACTTCTTGATGAAGAAACGCGTGCCAAACTCTTGGCTGAAGATGCGGAATAAGTAGGTAGAAGAATAATTTCGGAGAAAGGAACTAAATACGGGCTAGGACTATGTCAAAAAATAAAGCATTCCTAGGTGCAAGCACCTGAGTGATTTTCAATTTTAACAGTGTCCGCTAAAGACCCTTGGTATTTTAATTATGGTAAAAAATCTATTAATCGAACTTGGTCTGGAGGAACTTCCAGCCTATGTTGTCACACCTAGTGAACAACAACTTGGAGAGCGCTTAGCTGCTTTCTTTAAGGATAACCGTCTCTCTTATGAAGACATCAAAACTTTCTCAACACCTCGTCGTTTGGCGGCGCGTGTGACAGGTCTTGCTGACCAACAAACGGACTTGACAGAGGATTTTAAAGGTCCTTCTAAGAAAATTGCTCTTGATGAAGAGGGAAATTACACCAAAGCGGCTCAAGGTTTTGTGCGTGGAAAAGGGTTGACGACGGATGATATTGAATTCCGTGAAGTCAAAGGTGTTGAATACCTCTATGTCACCAAAAACGAAGCTGGTAAACCAGCAGAAGAGGTTTTAGCTGATATTCCTCAAGTGCTTAATCAAATGACCTTCCCAGTTAACATGCACTGGGCTAAAAATAGCTTTGAATACATTCGTCCAGTACATACCTTGACTGTTCTCTTGGATGACAAGGCTTTGGAGATGGACTTCCTAGATATTCAGTCTGGTCGTGTCAGTCGTGGACACCGTTTCCTTGGTCAAGAAACGGAGATTGCTTCAGCGACTTCTTATGAAGATAACTTGCGTGCGCAATTTGTTATCGCCGATGCCAAAGAGCGTGAGGACATGATTGTTGAGCAAATCAAAGCTATTGAAGATGCGGAGAATGTTCAAGTGGAAATCGATCGAGATCTTCTTAATGAAGTCCTGAACTTGGTCGAATACCCAACAGCTTTCATGGGTGCCTTTGATGCCAAGTACCTTGAGATTCCTGAAGAAGTTTTGGTAACGTCAATGAAAAACCACCAACGTTATTTTGTGGTGCGTGACCAAGATGGCAGCTTAAAACCTAACTTTATCTCTGTTCGTAACGGTAACGCTCAACACATCGAAAACGTGGTTAAAGGGAATGAAAAAGTTCTTGTAGCACGTCTGGAAGATGGGGAATTCTTCTGGCGTGAAGACCAAAAACTCAAGATTGAAGATTTAGTGGCTAAGTTAGCTGATGTCACCTTCCATGAAAAAATCGGTTCTTTGGCAGAACATATGGAACGTAGCGGTGTCATCGCTCAATACTTAACTCAAAAAGCAGGACTTTCAGCCGATGAAAGCAAGGCAGTCACTCGTGCTGCTCAAATCTATAAATTTGACTTGTTGACCGGTATGGTTGGTGAGTTTGATGAATTGCAAGGTCTTATGGGTGAAAAATATGCCCTTCTTGCCGGTGAAGACGCTGCTGTTGCGACAGCTATTCGTGAACACTATCTGCCAAGTTCAGCTGACGGTGACTTGCCAGAGACTAAGGTTGGTGCGGTACTAGCTCTTTCTGATAAGTTAGATACACTTCTCTCATTCTTCTCTGTAGGGCTCATCCCTTCAGGTTCCAACGATCCGTATGCTCTTCGTCGTGCGACTGCAGGTATTGTTCGTATCTTGGATGCTTTCGGTTGGGAAATGCCATTAGATGAATTGATCAATGATTTGTATGCCTTATCATTTGATAGCTTGCCTTATGATAATAAAGCCGACGTCATGAGCTTTATCCGTGCCCGTGTGGATAAAATGATGAACAAAGCTATTCCAAAAGACATTCGCACAGCTGTTCTTGAGAGTACCAACTATGTGGTGACTGAACAATTAGCTGCCAGCTCGGCTATTTTCCAAAAATCAAAAGAAGCAGATTACAAAGAAGCTGTTGAAAGCTTATCACGTGTCTTCAATCTGGCTGAAAAAGCAGAAGGGAACGCTGTTGATGCAAGCCTCTTTGAGAATGAACCAGAAAAAGCTCTCTATGAAGCCGTTGAAGCTTTAGAAATGAATCATGACATGCTTGCTAATGTGGAAGCTCTCTTTGGTTTAGCACCAGTCATCACAGACTTCTTTGACAATACTATGGTTATGGTAGAGGATGAGGCACTCAAAGCCAATCGTCTAGCCATCTTGAAAAATCTAGCTGATAAAGCAAGCTATGTAGCTATTTTCAATCAGTTGAACAGTAAATAATGTCAGCATGATTAAGCCATTAATAGAAAAATAGAGAAAGGAAGACTGAGATTAACCTATCAAGCTATTATTTTGACTGTCCCTTGAAGCCTTGCTTTGGTTACCTTCACACAACAGAAGTATAGAGTGTTTAAGGACTGAATGACATAGGTTTTGTTGTCAATGATTATGGCTTTGAATACGATCGGAAACGCAAGGTTTAGATGAACTGTCTCGGAAACAAGCAGCCGTTGCTAGTTTTCTAAATTCTGAAAGTTTTCTTATCGGTCTTAGTATTGGAAATTTGGATCAAGTAAAAATTAACCGCATCAACGAATTAGCTAAAAAGAAAAAGACAGTTGGTCTGACAGGTGAAGAAAAAGTAGAGCAAGAGCAGCTTCGCCGCGAATATATAGATGGTTATCGTAAATCATTGCGTCACCACATCGAAGGGATTAAACTGGTAGACGAAGATGGTAAGGATGTAACTCCAGAAAAACTTCGTCAAATTCAACGTGAAAAAGGCTTGCATGGGCGTAGCCTAGATGACCCTGAATCTTAATAAGAACAGAAGTAGAGAGTGGGACAAAAATCGGTAATTCGTCAGAATTCGATTCCCCTCACTCTTTTATTTTTAGATTCGGGCTGAAACGGTCTATCCCCAGACCGTCTCACTCCCATCTCCGCACAGTTGAGTAGGGCTGTAAAAGCTGATAGAATCAGTGAATTAAAGCCCACTCAACCACTGCGTCTTGCTTGATAATCTAAAATGAATTGAGAGGTTAGGACTTTTGTCCCAGCCTCTATTTTTTATTGTAAGTACTTTTCATCCTCATTATTTATTTTCTAAGAAAAGTTTTGATATTCTAAAAAACAGATACCATCTTTTTCACAAAGTATTGAGAGTCATTGCGACAAAAGGCATGTGAAATCTATGTCATTCTCATAAGGAAGATTGTGAAAAAAAGTTCTTTAAGAAAAATAATGAAAACTAATGCAAAATATTATCAGTTTTGGTATAGTTAAACAGTAATAAAAGTAAGCGCTTACCAAATAAGCGTCATCAGGAGGAAAAATATGTCGGAAGAAAAATACATTATGGCCATCGACCAAGGGACGACCAGCTCTCGTGCCATTATCTTTGACAAGAAAGGAAAGAAAGTTAGTAGCAGTCAGAAAGAATTTCCACAGATTTTCCCGCAAGCTGGCTGGGTAGAGCATGATGCCAACCAAATCTGGAATTCAGTACAATCTGTTATCGCAGGGTCTTTCATCGAATCAGGGATTAAACCTGAGCAAATCGAGGCTATTGGGATTACCAATCAGCGTGAGACAACAGTCGTTTGGGATAAGGAAACAGGACTCCCGATTTATAATGCTATTGTTTGGCAATCTCGCCAAACAGCACCACTAGCTGATCAGCTGAAAAAAGATGGTCATACCGAAATGATTCATGAGAAAACGGGTCTTGTTATTGATGCTTATTTCTCGGCGACTAAAGTCCGTTGGATCCTAGATAAGGTTCCTGGTGCTCAAGAACGTGCTGAAAAGGGCGAGTTACTCTTTGGAACGATTGATACTTGGTTAGTTTGGAAATTAACAGACGGTGCAGCCCATGTGACGGATTATTCTAATGCTGCTAGAACCATGCTTTATAATATCAAAGATCTCAAATGGGATGATGAGATTCTAAGTTTACTGAATATTCCTAAAGCTATGTTGCCAGAAGTTAAATCTAACTCAGAAATTTATGGACATACAGCTTCCTTTCATTTCTATGGTGGTAAAGTACCTATCTCAGGAATGGCTGGAGACCAACAAGCGGCTCTCTTTGGTCAGCTAGCTTTTGAAAAAGGTAAGATTAAAAATACCTATGGTACAGGTTCTTTCATCATTATGCATACTGGCGAAGAGATGCAGTTGTCTAAAAACAACCTGCTCACAACAATTGGATATGGTATTAATGGTAAGGTTTACTATGCCTTAGAAGGATCAATCTTTATTGCTGGTTCAGCTATCCAGTGGCTTCGTGACGGTCTTCGAATGATTGAAAATTCACCAGAATCTGAAGAACTAGCTCTGAAATCCAAAGATGACGATGAGATTTATGTGGTACCAGCCTTTACAGGACTTGGCGCTCCTTACTGGGACTCTAACGCTAGGGGAGCTGTCTTTGGCTTAACACGTGGTAGCAGTAAGGAAGACTTTGTCAAAGCTACCTTACAATCTATTGCTTATCAAGTTCGTGATGTGATTGATACCATGCAATTGGATACAGGTATTGCTATTCCTGAACTTCGTGTGGATGGTGGTGCCGCAATGAACAATTTCCTCATGCAGTTTCAGGCTGATATTCTTGGTATTGATATCGCCCGAGCTAAGAATCTGGAAACAACAGCTCTTGGAGCAGCTTTCTTAGCAGGATTGGCAGTAGGCTACTGGGAAGATATGGAGGCTATCAAAGAACTCAATGAAACGGGACAACTCTTCCAAGCAACTATGAATGAATCACGCAAGGAAAAACTTTATAAAGGCTGGAAACGTGCCGTTAAAGCAACGCAAGTCTACGCTGCTGACGGTGAAGAATAGGAGCAGTATATGGAATTTTCACAAGCAACAAGACAATTATCTCTTCAAAAAATGCAAGATAGAACCTTGGATCTACTGATTATTGGTGGTGGTATCACGGGAGCAGGTCTGGCCTTGCAAGCTGCAGCTAGTGGACTCGATACTGGCTTGATTGAAATGCAGGATTTTGCGGAAGGGACAAGTAGTCGTTCGACTAAGCTAGTTCACGGTGGTCTTCGCTATCTCAAACAGTTTGATGTTGAAGTGGTAGCTGATACGGTTTCTGAGCGTGCAGTTGTTCAACGCATTGCCCCTCATATTCCTAAGCCAGACCCAATGCTTTTGCTGGTTTATGACGAAGAGGGCACAACTTTCAATATGTTTGGTCTCAAGGTTGCCATGAATCTTTATGATTCCTTAGCTGAGATTGGCCCGGATTCGCCATTTGCCAACAAGGTTTTGAGTAAGCAAGAAGTCTTGGAACGTGAGCCTGACTTGCAAGCCGATGGTCTCCTCGGTGGTGGTGTTTATCTTGATTTTAGAAATAACGATGCCCGTTTGGTGATTGAAAATATCAAGCGTGCTAATCGCGATGGTGCCCTTATTGCCAGCCATGTTAAGGCAGAGGATTTTTTACGAGATGATAAGGAAAAAGTGGTTGGGGTGATAGCAACTGACCTTCTTACCGGGGAAAGATTTGAGATTAAATCCCGTGTGGTTATCAATGCGACAGGACCGTGGTCTGATACCATTCGAAATTTTGGTAATAGCGAAAATCCTATCCATCAAATGCGTCCAACTAAGGGGGTTCACCTAGTGGTAGATCGTCAGCGCCTCAATGTTTCTCAACCGGTCTATGTTGATACTGGCCTCAATGATGGCCGTATGGTTTTCGTCCTTCCGCGTGAGGATAAAACTTACTTTGGTACGACAGATACCGACTATCAAGGGGATTTTGAACACCCAAGGGTAACACAGGAAGATGTGGATTATTTGACTGGAGTTATCAATCATCGTTTCCCTCAAGCTAACATCACCGTCGATGATATCGAAAGCAGCTGGGCAGGACTTCGTCCACTCTTAGCAGGCAATAATGCTTCGGATTATAATGGTGGCAATTCTGGTAAACTCAAAGATGAAAGCTTTGACGCTTTGATTGATTCAGTTAAAGCCTACCTTAACCAAGAAAAATCACGCCATGACGTTGAAGAAGTTTTAGGACATATGGAAACCATGTCTTCGGAAAAAGAGCTCAATCCATCTGCCGTTTCACGTGGTAGTAGCTTTGATCGTGACGATAATGGACTCTTTACCTTGGCTGGCGGTAAAATTACTGACTACCGTAAAATGGCTGAAGGAGCTCTTAAGAAAGTCTTGCATGTTCTTGATGAAGAATTTGGTCGCAAGTTCCGCTTGATTAACTCTAAGACCTATCCTGTTTCTGGTGGTGAACTCAATCCTGCTAAGGTCGATTCTGAAATTGAAACTTACGCCCAACTGGGTACCCTCAGTGGTCTTGAAATGGACGATGCTCGTTACCTAGCAAATCTCTATGGATCAAATGTTCCTAAAGTCTATAACCTCGCAAGAAGTGTTGAAGCAGCACCGGGTCTTGATTTGAAAGAAACCCTTTCCCTTCATTATGCCATGGATTTTGAAATGGCTTTGAGCCCAGCTGATTTCTTCTTGCGTCGAACCAACCATATGCTCTTCAAACGCGATGAGCTGGATGCTTTGGTAGAACCTGTGATAGCAGAAATGGCCAAACATTTAGAATGGACAGCAGAGGAAAGAGCAGAACAGACAAGGGCTTTCCAAGAGCTTCTTGAAGAAAATGATTTAGCAATCTTAAAAAGCTAATGCACGTGATCAAAAATAGTGAAAGGAAACATTATGGATATTTTTGGTGAATTTATTGGAACTGCCATCTTGGTGTTACTTGGTAATGGTGTCGTAGCAGGTGTTGTTCTTCCTAAAACGAAAAACCATGCTTCAGGATGGATTGTGATTACCATGGGATGGGGTCTCGCAGTTGCAATGGCAGCCTTTATCTCAGGAATGGTTGCTCCAGCCCATCTTAACCCTGCTGTCAGTCTAGCTTTTGCACTCAAAGGAGATATTTCTTGGGGAACAGCCTTGATTTATAGCCTGGTACAAATTCTAGGTGCCATGCTAGGGTCACTCTTGGTTTATCTTCAATTCAAACCGCACTATGATGAAGCAGATAATCAAGCTGATATTTTAGGAACCTTTGCGACAGGACCAGCTCTTCCAAATACCTTTTCAAATTTCTTATCAGAAGTTTTGGGAACCTTGATTTTGGTCTTGGCTATTTTGGCAATTGGGACCTATAAAATGCCTCCAGGTTTAGCAACAATTGGTGTTGGCATGTTGGTTATCAGTGTTGGTCTATCACTCGGTGGTACAACTGGTTATGCGATCAACCCAGCCCGCGATTTCGGACCGCGCCTCCTACATGCCCTACTTCCTATCAAACAAAAAGGCGATTCAGACTGGGGCTATTCATGGATTCCAATTCTCGGCCCAATCGTCGGTGGCTTATTAGCTGTGTTAATCTTTAAAGTGATGATGTAAGTAGATCATAAAAAAGTTATACCTCCAAATCCTTTATGGGTTTGGATATTTTTGTCTGTTAAAAAGGACAAAAATATATCGAAAAAAGTCTTTTTAATAAACTAAAATAAATAAAAAAAGGGGATATACGTGAGTTTGTAATTTAAGCTTATTTTTTTTCAAAATAAATAAGAAAAAGAATAAGCTTTTTTGTAAGCGTTTTCGTGATAAAATGAAATCATAGAAAGGATGAATGATTTGAAAACAAGAGCAATAAAATTATTAGAACGACTTTTGAATTCATCGTTACCAATTTCTACAAAGCAAATAAGTAAAGAATATAAAGTTTCTGAAAGAACTATAAAAAATGATATTGATGAAATTAATGATAATTTTTTACTTAAATATGGGTTTCCATTGATTGAAAATATTAGGTCGAAAGGCGTTATATTAAATACTGATAAACGCGATAGAGTGATTATATTAGATAAACTAAAAATAGAATTTAAAGAAAATTTTTTAACTCGTGATGAGAGGTTAAAAGAGTTATTTTTATCAATTATTTTTTCAAAAGATAAGGTTTTTTTGAATAAAAAACGTGAGGAGTACAAGGTTTCAAAATCGACAATTGATGATGATATAAAAATATTAAGACAATTGTTAGATGAAGTTAATTTGAAGATTGTTAGTCATCCTAAAAATGGATTAAAAATTATGGGTGATGAGTTAACAATTAGGTCATATACCTACAAATTATGTTTAGCTTATTTTGAAAAATATCCAAATTCTATACAGAATAATACAGATTTTATCATGTCAAATTACTTTTTAGCAGATGATTTAAATCAAGTTGATAGACTATTTTCAAAACGTATTTTTGATAATGATGAAAATATTTATAGAGCAAGCATGCTTACATATACCGTTATATGGGTTATGAGGATGCAACAAGGGAATTTTTTATCAAAAAGTTATAGTACACATGATAGTAGTTCTTCGGCAGTCATGACCTTTATTGATGATATTATTGAAAATTATCAACTTGATGTCAATTTAGAAGAAAGAAACTATATTTCTTCTGTGTTGGACTCTATTAAACATACAAATAGTGTGGTCACTCCTAATTGGGGGCAAATTCAATTATTCATCTTACAACTGATAAATTATGTTTCACTGCAAGTGGGAATTCCATTTGGAAAAAAAGAAAAATATTTACAAGAAAATCTTTATTTTCATATTTCTAACATGCTTATTAGAATAAAAAATGGTGTCCAACTTATTAATCCTCTAAAAGACAAAATAAAGGAAACGTACGTTCCAATCTATGAGGCTGTTGAAATGTTCTGTAAGAATTTAGAAATATTGCTGGAGAGCCAGATTTCGGAAGATGAAATTGCTTTTATTACAATTCATTTTTCTACGGTTTTAAGCGAGTTAAGACAACAAGAAGATTACTATTTCAGAGCAGTAGTAGTTTGTAACCAAGGAGTTGCAACGAGTAAATTATTATCTGAGAATTTAAAAGAATATTTTGATGTTGAAGTTTTAGCTACTTTGAGTAGTAGAGAGATTGAGTTTATTGATAAACTTGATATTGATTTGGTCTTTTCAACAGTGAATATTGACTACTATAATAAACCGTTGATGATTTTAGATCCAATCATTCAAGATAAAACTAAAATTGAGATTACTGATTTTTTAAATAAAAATATCCATCTTAGAAAGAGGATTTCCAAGAGTCAAGATAATACAAAACTTTTTCAAGAAATTTTGAAAGAAGTTGAAAAATCAAGGACAATTGATTCTGATGTTTATAATAATCTGAAGGATATTTTTTCGTCAAATGGATATCAAGTTAATTTGAGGGAGGTTCAGCCTGTGATAAGAGATATCTTAAAAATGGACAATATTATTATTACAGAAGAAAAATTTAATTGGGAGGAGGCAATTGAAAAAGTAGCTAATCCGTTAGTGGAAAAAAACATTATTACAAGTGATTATATTGATGCTATGACTAATAGTGTAAAAGAATTTGGTCCTTACATAGTCATCGGTCCTCATTTGGCTTTAGCTCATGCTAGACCAGAAGATGGTTGTAATGAATTAGGACTTAGTCTGGGAATTTTTAAAGATCCAGTAGAATTTGGTGAAGAAGAAAACCAGCAAGTTAAAGTTATTTTTTGCTTATCTGCAATTGATTCATTCTCTCATTTAGGGATTATGAAGGATTTAGTAAATCTAATTAGAAGTACCGATAAAGTTGAAAAATTATCACACGCTAATAGTGTTGAAGAAGTTAACGAAATTTTATTCAGTGATGTCAAGGAGGAAAAGTAAATGTCAAAAAAAGCTAATATTTTATTTGTATGTGGTGCTGGTCTTGGAAGTAGTTTTGCAGCTCAAATGGCAGCAGAAGATGTCTTAAATAAATACAGAGTTGATGCTAAATTAGACCATGTAGATATTTCAACTGCTGCATCTTCAAGTCCAGATATCATTATTACTGCCCAGAATTTCGAAAAACAATTTAAACAATTTACAATAGATGAGGACAAAACTTCTATTATTTATTTGAAAAATATTGTTTCTTCTAAAGAAATTGAAGAAAAATTAATTCCAATATTGAAGGACAGACAAATTATCGATTAATTTATGTAAACAAATCCCCATACTTAATCTGACGAGGAGGAATGACATCATGGGAGTTGTCAATTTTATTATTAATAACATTTTAACTCAAGCCTCAATTACTATTTCTTTAATTGCGATGCTTGGATTGATTTTACAGAAAAAATCTGTAGGACAAGTAATTTCGGGAACATTAAAAACTCTGCTAGGTTTTCAAGTATTATCTGCAGGTTCCAGTGTTATTGTGGGTAGCTTAACATACTTTGGAGAAATCTTCCAAAAAGGCTTCCATACCCAAGGTATTGTTCCCTCAATTGAAGCGATTAATGGTCAAGCAATGAACGAATTAGGTTTAGGAAGTTCAATAGCGTTAACATTCTTAGCTATCTTTATTTTTAATATTATTTTTGCTCGATTCTCAAGATGGAAATACATATTCCTAACTGGCCAAGCTCTATTATGGATGGCTACAATGACTACTGTTTTCGGTTATTTTGCAGGGTTAAGAGGATTCTGGTTAGTTGTTGTTGGAGGTTTTATTGGTGGTCTCTTCACAGTTGCAATGCCAGCAATCGCTCAACCTATTATTAGAAAAGTAACAGGCTCAAATGATATTGCTTTAGGGCACTTCTGTACAATCGGATACCTATTTGAAGCTGGAGTTGCTAAAGTATTTGGTGAACGTGGAGAAAATAAAAAATCTATAGAAGATATTGAACTCCCTAAAGCTTTTGATTTTCTTCAAGATACCTATCTATCAGTTATGGTCGTAATGGTACCAATGTATTTAATTGTTGCATTTTTTGCAGGTCCTAGCGCTGTAGAGGTTGGAAGTCAAAACTATTTGATGTATGCGTTTTTACAAGCTATTCAATTTGTAGTTGGTGTTTACATTCTTTTAGCAGGCGTTCGTCTTCTCTTAGGTGAAATTGTTCCAGCGTTTAGAGGTATTGCAATGAAATTGGTTCCAGATGCTATTCCAGCTCTGGACTGTCCAGTATTTTTTCCATATTCCCCTAATGCAGTTATTTTAGGATTTATCACAACAACAATTGGAACTGTCTTAGCAATGTTTATCTTACCAGTATTTGGTTTGGCAATGATTCTCCCAGGTATGTTAACGAATTTCTTTGCAGGAGGTACGGCAGGTATTTTTGGTAATGCAGTAGGTGGAAGACGTGGTGCAATTATTGGTGGTATTGCACATGGTTTCTTTATTACACTTCTTCCAGCACTATTAGTTACAGCATTTAATCAATTAGGCTTTGTGAATGCAACGGCGACTGATGTCGATACTGTGGCAGCGGCCTTATTATATGCTTGGCTCTTAAATCCTATTTTTAAAGCATTTAGCTAGAGAAGGAGAAATAATGTTTGGTTTTCTAAAAAAGAAAAAAGATGATTATATTTCTAATAATCAATCGAAAGAGGAATTTATACTAATAACTGAAGAAGAGCAGTCCAAGATTCTATTGCAAATCGATGAAGAGAAAAATCTCTTATTTAATGCTAGGGATAATCATGAAAAGGCTATCATTCTTGAAAGGATTGGTCTCTTATATAGTAGATTAGGAGACGATGATTCAAGTATTAAATTTTTAGAAGAGAGTTTAGATAATGAGCTTTCAATGGGTGATGGTTATAAAAAACTAATGACATTATATAACAGTAAGAGAGCTAAAGCTGCTAAAAATAGAGATGACGATGCCATTGATTACTACATGAGAAAAATGGATGAGATGCGAAATATTGCCAAAAAAGCTACTTTAACACGATAAGGGGAAAAAGATGTATAAAACATTAAAAGACTTAACTAATCAAGCTGAAAAATTAAATATGACTGTCGGTGCATTTAATATGCATAACTTAGAAATGTTACCTGGTATGATTAGAGGTGCTAAAGAATTAGGCGCACCCATTGTCATTCAGACTAGCGTAGATACTGCTAAATATATTGGATATTCAGTAATTGTGGCAGTAGTAAAACAACTGGCAAATGAGCTTATGGTCGATGTAGCGCTTCATTTAGATCATGCTAGAGATTTTGATGCAATCAAAGATGCAATTGATGCAGGGTATTCAAGTATTATGTTTGATGGGTCGAATCTTCCATTTAAAGAAAATATTGCAAAAACGAAACTTGTTGTTGAGTATGCTCATACAAGAGGTGTTTCTGTCGAAGGTGAGTTAGGAACTATAGGAGGTACTGAAGAAGGGATTTCGGTTTCTGAAGAGGATAAAGTTTACACTAGAGCTGAAGATGCGGTTGTATTTGTTAGAGAAACAGAAGTGGATGCATTAGCTGTTGGAATTGGTACTAATCATGGACAATTCAAGTCAAAAACGGATGTACAAGTTCCACTATTAAAAGAAATTCACAGTGTGGTTGATGTTCCGCTAGTTATTCATGGTGGAACAGGAGTTAAAGAAGAAGACTATCCAGAACTTATTAATAATGGTATCCGTAAATTTAATGTTGGTACTGAACTATTAGTTAATTGGACTCAAGAAGCAAAAGAGTGTTTTGCCGAAACAGCTGTTAATAAATCTCTAAGACATAATATTATCCCAGCTAATGAAAAGGTGAAAGAGATAGTAAAACATAAAATTGCTCTGTTTATGAATTTAGGAGAAAAATCAAATTTGGAGTAATAATGAACAAATATTTAATTTTGTTAGCTGGACCACCGGCAACTGGAAAAAGTTATTTAGTTGGGATAATTGAAAAACAATTTCCCGGACTTTACAAAATCTCACCAGATGAATTTAAGGAAAATTTAGCTGACAGTGTAGGGTTTGATAATTTAAATGAAAAAAGTAAACTTGAGGTCTTAGTTTGGAAATTGTATTACCAAGCATTAGATGCTTATATGCACGTTGGTAAAGAAATAGTACTAACGGAGTATCCATTCTCAGATAAGCAGAAAGATAGAATAGAGAGATTAGCTAAAATTTATGACTACAGGATTATTACTATAAGATTAGTTGCTGATTTTGGTATCTTATGGAACAGGAGAATGCGACGAGATATTGATCCGTCAAGGCATCTAAGTCATATAATGACGCATTATCATAAAGGAGATACATTATCTGATAGACTGAAGGCTGACGATTTAATATCAAGGGATGAATTTTACGATATTATTAAAAGTCGAGGATATAACCATTTTGAATTAGGTAAACTTTTTGAAATTGATGTATCCGATTTTTCACAAGTAGATTATTCTGGATTAGTAAAAAAATTAAGTGGTATTATGACATAGAAAAAGTAGAGGTATTTGTTAATATGCCTCTACTTTTTTACGGATAATGTTGTAAAATGTCCCTTGTAATGGACAAACTATTATCACAAACAATTGCAGAAAACGATTACAATTTATATATCAGTAAGGGAGGTTGATATGAAAAAAAAGGATAGACTGAATCAGCTAATTAAAACCTTGACTGTAAAAAATCAATTTGTGACAGCTAGAGAGTTATCAGGTGAATTAGGGATTTCTGAAAAGACAATCTATCGAATGGTTCGTGAATTAAATGAGATCTATTTTCCTGAAGTACTTATAGTATCAGAAAAAGGTAAAGGTTATTGTTTAAATGAACACTTAAAAAATGGCTCCATAAATTTTATTGAGAATGAATACATGTCTGCGGAAAAACGACGTGAAAATATTTTGGAGCGGTTACTAATGATTTCCCCAAATAGCATTTCGACAATTGTTCTAGGACAAGAATTTTATGTCAGCGAAGCCCAAATACTGAAAGATAAACAGTTATTGCAGAGGCAAATTGCTCCGTATCATTTAGAAATGTTATCTCGAAAAGGGGAACTTCTTATCAGAGGACATGAGTTTGACATTAGACAAGCTATTGCTGACTTGATACCAAGTTTTAGCACGATTGATCTTGATAGACTGGGAATGATTAATGATACGAGCATTGATTCGACATTAGCACAGTTTCTACAGGATGAACTAAAGAAAGTCGAAAGAAATCTCAATGCCAAAATTCCCTACCCATATAATGTCAATATTTTTTCTCATCTCTATATTATGGTCCATAGAATTTTGAAGTCTAGAATTTTGAAACACTTACCTAATGAAGAAAATTCAGCTATTGAAATTGATGAAAAAGACCTATATGAGGAAAGCTGTCGGGTCATTGCAGCAATTGAAACATATATATATCGTGACATCCCTACTGTTGAGATAGAATATCTGTATCGTTATCTTGTCTCTTCGCGATTCCAAAGTCAGAAATTTGTATCCGGTTCCCCCAAATTTTCTAAAAGGGTGCACACAATAACAACACGCTTCTTCGAGGAATTTACCTTACTAAATTTATCTAATGTTAAAGAGGATTCACCACTTTTTGTAGATTTAGCCAATCATATTAATCCTTTGTTAAGAAGAATGGACAATAAGATAAGAATAAAAAATAGTATGCTTTGTGACATCAAGGAGAATTACAAAGCTATATTTGATGAATTAGTAAGGATTTCGAAAATGGTCAGTCAGGATTATGGCTTATCAAGTATTAATGCTGATGAGATTGGTTTTTTAACCTTGTATTTTGCTAGGTTTAAGGAGATACAAAGGAAAAGAGTAAAGGTAGTGATAATGTGTACAACTGGTATAGGAACTTCTGAATTATTGAAATCAAAAATAGAAAACAATTTTTCTGATTTAGAAATATTGGGAGTGACCAACTACCAAAAACCAGAAGATCTTATAAAACATTTTCCAAGTCTAGAGTTATTGATTTCAACAGTTGATTATCCTGAAACAAAGGTTTATAAGTCAATAGTGGTTAGTGCCTTATTGAGTGAAGATGATAAAAATCGTATTAGAAATTATATAAGGGATATTAGTTATGAAAAATGAGCAGATAGACTTATATCTAGGTACATCCCTAACAGATAAACAAAATATTTTAGAGTTTTTATATGATGCTAGCAATTTAAAAGGTAGTGTGACTCAGGAAGTTTTTTTTACTCAACTAGAAAAAAGAGAATCTCAAGGAAGTATTGAAATTGCAGAAGGGGTTATTTTACCACACTTTGAGTTAGAAGAACTTTCGCAGACGAAGATTATTATTGTTAGACCTATGGAAGGCATTATAAATTGGTCTTTGAAGGTGAAAAAGGTTGATGTTATTGTGGCGCTTTTCTATAAAACAGGACAAAATATGAATGAGATTAAAAGATTGATGCGGATGCTATCAGATGATTCATTCGTAGAGGATTTAAAAAAGAAAGATTTTGAAGAGTTAACTAAAATATTAAGGAATACTAAGGAGTAAATTATGCAAGTAGTTGATGCAATCGATCCTAAATTAGTCCTTACCGATTTAAAGGTAGCGAATAAAGAGGATATGTTAAAAACTTTAATAAAAAGTTTAAAAGCAAACGGTTATGTTAATGATTCTGAAGGTTTTTTAAAAGATGTTTACGATCGTGAAGCCGAAGGTCAGACAGGTATTGGTAATTTTGTAGCTATTCCACATGGCAAAAGTATTTTTGTGGATAAGGTAGGAGTAGCTATTGGTATTAATCACCAAGAAATTCCTTGGGAGAGTCTTGATAACAAAGGTGCTAAAGTTATTATCTTATTTGCTGTAGGCAATGATACCGAGGGAGGTCAAGAACATCTAAAGCTACTGTCGCTTTTTGCTAGAAAATTAGGTAATGATGAAGTTGTTAATCGTTTAGTAAATTCACAAACTGTTGATGATGTTATCAACGCATTTAAATAAAGGAGAAATCTATGAAAATTGTAGGAGTTGCAGCATGTACTGTCGGAATTGCACACACTTATATTGCACAAGAAAAACTTGAAAATGCAGCTAAGGCTGCAGGATATGAGGCACATATCGAAACGCAAGGAACTATTGGGATAGAAAATGAACTTACCCAGAAACAAATCAATGAAGCTGATGTTGTTATCTTAGCCATTGATGTCAAGATTTCAGGTATGGAACGGTTTGAAGGGAAAAAAGTAGTAAAAGTTCCAACTGAAGTTGCTATTAAATCACCAAATAAATTAATTGCTAAAGCTGTTGAGATTAGCACAAGATAAAGTCATTACAGGAGGTAAAGACATGATGAAACAACTTAATTTAAAAGGCCATCTTTTAACTGCTATTTCTTATTTAATTCCTATTGTTTGTGGTGCAGGCTTCCTTGTGGCTATTGGACTTGCTATGGGAGGAAGTGTTCCTGAGACACTTGTAGCTGGTGAATTTACATTTTGGGATACTCTAGCAACTATGGGAGGTAAGGCTTTAGGCCTTCTACCAGTTGTTATTGCAACAGGGATTGCCTTCTCTATTGCGGGTAAACCAGGTATTGCTCCAGGTTTTGTTGTAGGGCTTGTTGCCAATGCTATTGGTGCAGGCTTTATTGGTGGTATTTTAGGAGGGTATATTGCTGGGTATTTAGCACTAGCTATATTAAAAAAATGTAAAGTTCCGTCTTGGGCTAAGGGTCTTATGCCGACTCTAATAGTCCCATTCTTATCATCATTTATCAGTGGTATGATTATGATTTATGTCATTGGTGGTCCTATTGCTGCATTCACTGCATGGTTAACAGGCTTCTTACAAAGTTTAGGAGATGCTTCAAATGGTGTTATGGGAGCTGTTGTTGGTGTTCTAAGTGCAGTGGACTTTGGTGGCCCACTTAATAAAACCGTATATGCTTTTGTTTTGACGCTTCAAGCCGAAGGGGTGAAAGAACCCTTAACAGCTTTACAATTGGTTAATACAGCAACACCCGTAGGATTTGGTTTTGCTTATTTAGTAGCCAAGTTATTAAAGAAAAATATTTATACAAAAAGTGAAATTGAAACCTTAAAATCTGCTGTTCCAATGGGAGTTGTTAATATTGTTGAGGGAGTTATTCCAATTGTTATGAATAATCTAGTACCTGGCTTGGTGGCTACGGCTATCGGTGGAGCAGTTGGGGGATCAGTATCTATGGCGATGGGAGCAGATTCGAGTGTGCCGTTTGGTGGAGTATTAATGCTTCCTACAATGACTAAGCCACTAGCAGGTATTTGTGCACTGTTAGCTAATGTTCTTGTAACAGGAATTGTTTATGCCATACTTAAGAAAAATGTTACAGAAGAAGATGAACTTGCTGTTGCCAATGTTGAAGATGAAGAAGATATTGACTTTGATGATATCGAAATTTTATAAGGAGAAACAGGATGTCAAATGTAGAATTTTCACCGTCTCTAATGACAATGGATTTGGATAAATTCACAGAACAAATTACGTTTTTGAATGATCATGTTGGTTCATATCATATTGATATTATGGATGGTCATTTTGTTCCTAATATTACCTTATCTCCATGGTTTATTGAAGCAGTCAGAAAAATATCAACAATTCCCATATCAGCACATCTTATGGTTACTGATCCGACCTTTTGGGTTGATCAATTAATCAATGTCCGTGCAGAGTGGATTTGTATCCATGCTGAAGTTCTAAATGGTTTAGCGTTCCGCTTATTTGATAAAATTCATGAAGCTGGTTTAAAAACGGGGGTTGTATTAAATCCTGAAACACCTGTTGAAACGATCCTTCCTTACATTGAATTAGTTGATAAGATTACTATTATGACAGTAGATCCTGGTTTTGCAGGGCAACGATTCTTGGAAAATATGCTCGATAAAATTGTTGAACTTAAGACTTTGAGAGAAGAGAACGGTTATCAATATGTTGTTGAAATGGATGGTTCTTCAAGTCGAAAAACATTTAAGCGTATTGATGAAGCTGGACCTGATATTTATGTTATCGGTCGTAGTGGTTTATTTGGTCTTTCTGAAAATATAGAAGAATCATGGGATATTATGACACAAGATTATTTTGAAATGACTGGAAAAAAAGTCGAATAAACTAGCTAAAATATTTCAAATGACTAAAAAGTATAGATTCTACTTGTTTAAATTTAAGTTTTTTGCAATTTTCCCCTTTGTTTTACAAAAAAACAAAGGAAATTTCAGAAAAAATAAGAAAATAATGAAAAAGTAGTTAAAACATTGACTTTGAAACAGAAAACGATTACAATTCAAAACGAGTGGCATTCAAAGAGTCATATCTCAAATGCAAATTTATAAAATTAAAGGAGTTCTCATGAAATTTTTCTTAGATACAGCTAATGTAGAAGCAATCAAGGAAATCAACAGTCTGGGTGTTGTTGATGGCGTAACGACCAATCCAACCATCATCTCCAAAGAGGGGCGCGATTTTGAAGAAGTCATTAAAGAAATCTGTAGCATCGTTGATGGTCCTGTTTCAGCAGAAGTGACAGGTCTAAAAGCAGAGGATATGGTTGAAGAAGCTAGAGCTATTGCCAAATGGGCTGACAATGTCGTGGTCAAGATTCCGATGACATCAGAAGGTCTTAAGGCTGTTAATATATTGTCTCAAGAAGGGATTAAGACGAATGTGACCCTCATTTTTACCGTTTCCCAAGGTCTAATGGCAATGAAAGCTGGTGCGACTTTCATTAGTCCATTTATTGGACGCTTGGAAGATATTGGGACAGATGCCTATCAACTGATTTTAGAATTGAGACATATCATTGATTTATATGGGTTTGAAACAGAAATTATTGCCGCAAGTATTCGTAATGCTACTCATGTCGAAAAAGTAGCAGGTTTAGGGGCTCATATTGCTACTATTCCAGATGCTCTGTTTGATAAAATGACAAAACATCCATTGACAGATGCAGGTATTGCGACATTCTTGAAAGATTGGGAAGCATTTAAACAATAAAAAGAACAAATGTCTGAAAGTATTCAGGCATTTTGTGGTAATAATATTAGTTAATGAGTTATATAAGTTCAATTTTATGGTATAATTAAAAACGATTACATACCAATTTTTGTGAAATGGGAGACCATTTCTTGTTATAAAGGAGGAATTATGACTTTTGATGCAGTTGATCAACTCGCGGTAAACACCATCCGCTCACTTTCAATGGATATGATCCAAAAAGCCAACTCTGGGCACCCAGGACTACCGATGGGAGCAGCGCCAATGGCTTACGTTCTTTGGAATCAATTTTTGAATGTTAATCCAAAAACAAGTCGTTCATGGACTAACCGCGACCGCTTTGTCTTATCAGCAGGTCATGGTAGTGCCTTGATTTACAGCTTACTTCACTTGTCAGGTTACGATGTTTCTATGGAAGACATCAAAAACTTCCGTCAATTTGGTTCTAAAACGCCAGGACACCCAGAAGTTAATTACACAGATGGTGTTGAAGCGACAACTGGGCCACTGGGACAAGGGATTGCTAACGCTGTCGGTATGGCGATGGCAGAAGCGCACCTAGCCGCTAAATACAACAAACCTGATTTTAATATCGTTGACCACTATACCTTCGCGCTTAATGGTGACGGAGACTTGATGGAAGGTGTCTCTCAAGAAGCAGCTAGCTTGGCAGGACACTTGAAATTAGGTAAATTGGTTCTCCTTTACGATTCAAATGACATTTCACTAGATGGGCCAACCTCAAAAGCCTTTACAGAAGATGTCAAAGGTCGGTTCGAAGCATATGGATGGCAGCATCTTTTGGTTGAGGATGGTAATGATTTAGAAGGCATTGCTAAAGCAATTGAAGAAGCCAAAGCAGAATCAGAAAAACCAACCATTATCGAAATCAAAACCATCATTGGTTACGGTGCTAAGAACCAAGGGACATCTGCTGTTCATGGAGCGCCTCTTGGTGATGAAGGCATTGTTCACGCTAAAGCTGCCTATAGCTATGATTATCCTGCCTTTACAGTACCTGAAGAAGTGTCAGAACGTTTTGCAGCAGGCTTACAAGCGCGTGGTGAAAAAGCAGAAACAGAATGGAATGAACTTTTTGCTAAATATGAAGCTGAGTACCCAGAATTAGCAGCTGATTATAAAGAAGCTTTTGCATTGAAACCAGTCGAAGTAGAACTTGAAGCTCACCAAGTTGGTGAAAGCTCAGCTAGCCGTGTAACCAGTCAAGCAGCTATTCAACAAATTTCTGAGCAAGTGTCATATTTCTGGGGCGGTTCCGCAGACCTTTCTGCTTCAAACAACACGATGGTTAAGGCTGAAACGGATTATCAAGCCGATAACTACCAAGGTCGTAACATCTGGTTTGGTGTTCGTGAGTTTGCCATGGCAGCAGCTATGAATGGTATCGCCCTACATGGTGGTAGCCGTGTTTATGGCGGAACCTTCTTCGTCTTCTCAAATTATCTCCTCCCAGCTGTTCGTATGGCTGCTTTACAAGAATTACCAACTGTTTACGTCATGACACATGATTCTGTAGCTGTTGGAGAAGATGGGCCAACTCATGAGCCAATCGAGCAATTGGCAAGTGTGCGTTCTATGCCAAACTTAAACGTTATTCGTCCAGCTGACGGTAACGAGGTTAATGCAGCATGGAAGCGTGCCCTTAGTGAAACGAAAACACCAACCATGTTAGTTTTGACTCGTCAAAACTTACCAGTTCTTGAGGGAACTTCTGAACTAGCTGAAGAGGGTCTGAATAAAGGAGCCTACATTCTTTCAGAAGCAAAAGGTGATCTTGACGGTATTATCATTGCCACAGGTTCAGAAGTGAAACTTGCCCTTGATACGCAAGTAGCGTTAGCTGAAGAAGGCACTCACGTTCGTGTGGTATCAATGCCATCACAAAACCTTTTTGATGCTCAACCAGCTGAATACAAAGAAGAAGTTCTTCCAAGTTCAGTAACAAAACGTCTTGCGATTGAAGCAGCAGCAAGTTTTGGTTGGGAACGTTACACCGGTTTGAATGGTGCAACCCTCACTATCGATACATGGGGAACATCTGCGCCAGGAAATAAAATCTTTGAAGAGTACGGCTTCACAGTTGATAATGCCCTTGATTTATACAAGGCTCTTTAAGAGTTACAAAAGTCTCACAAAGGTGAGGCTTTTTAGTTGCTTTGAAATCTATAACCGAATACAATAGTGATATGGGTTACAGAGGAATGATCAACTTTGCTTCAGATTTTGTTGGCAGCAAGCTGTTGACAGATCTAATAATCCGCTTTAGATAGGTTGACTATCCCTCTATACATACACTCATTTTGGACTAAATAAATTCGCTTAAAATAAAGGAGGCTCCTATGCCATTTAAAAAGATAAGTTTACTTGCTGTGACTGCTTTGTCTGTTCTTGCATTAGCAGCGTGTGATATAGATGATGATGACAAGGTTGAAAAACAGCAAAACACGACCAACCAAGTTGCTAAAAAAGATAATACATCTGTCAAGCTTTCTGAAAAAGAAGCTAAGAAAAAAGCTTTTGAAGCGGCTGGTGTAACAGAAAAAGAAGTGAGCAATCTTCAGGTGAAACAAGATTTTGACGATGCCACGCCAACTTACGAGATTGATTTTGTTAAGGATCAAACAGAGTACAACTACTCTATTGATGCGAATACAGGGGATATTGTAGAAGAAAGCACGGAAAAAGCTGATGACCTAGGGAACAGTTCTTCACAATCAGTTAAATTAAGCCAAGATGAAGCTAAGAAAAAGGCATTGGAAAGTGCTAGTTTATCTGAAAAAGAAGTGAAAAATCTTATCATAGAAGAAGATGTTGATGATGTTACACCAAGCTACGACATTGAATTTGTTAAAGATGGTACAGAATATTCCTACACTATTGATGCTAATACAGGAGATATTCTTGAGCAAAGTACCGAATCTGTTAATGACTAAGAGCGAGAATCTTTGATTTTCGCTTTTTATTGTCCTTAGTCATGTCATTTCTTTAAAAAATTTAGTATAATCTGCTTATGAAACGTGAATTTAGTAAGGTGAAACGTCTGGTTATAAAAATCGGAACCAGCTCCCTGGTTCTACCAGATGGTAATATCAATTTAGAAAAGATAGATCAGTTGGCTTTTGTCATTGCAAGTTTACAGAATAAAGGGCTAGAGGTTGTTTTGGTTTCTTCGGGCGCTATGGGTTTTGGTTTAAACCTTTTAGATATGGACAAAAGACCTCATGAATTAGCAAAGCAACAAGCCGTCTCAAGTGTGGGTCAAGTAGCTATGATGAGTCTCTATGCTCAGATTTTCTCTCATTATCAAACAAAAGTTTCTCAAATTTTGTTGACCCGTGATGTGGTGGAATTTCCTGAGAGTCTAGAAAATGTTACCAACGCCTTTGAGAGTCTCTTGAATTTAGGGATTGTTCCCATTGTTAATGAAAATGATGCTGTTAGCGTTGATGAGATGGACCACACGACTAAATTTGGTGACAATGACCGTTTGTCGGCTATCGTGGCTAAGATTGTCCAAGCAGATCTCTTGATTATGCTATCAGACATCGATGGACTTTTTGATAAGAATCCAACCATATATGACGATGCCGTTTTGCGAACACATGTCGCTGAGATTACTGAAGATATTCTAAAATCAGCTGGTGGAGCGGGGTCTAAGTTTGGGACAGGAGGGATGCTCAGTAAAATCCAGTCAGCCCAAATGATGTTTGAACATCGTGGTGCCATGGTCTTAATGAACGGGGAAAATCCAAGAGATATTCTCAGAGTATTGGATGGTCAGGTCATCGGTACCCTTTTTAAACAAGAAAAGTAGGAAATGCTTATGTCAATAATCGAAAGACTTGGAAAACAAGCTAAAGTGGCTAGTCGTGATTTAATAAAGTTATCAACAGCTGAAAAGAATCAGTTGCTTCTAGCTTTGTCTGATGCTCTGGTCAAATCATCAGCAATGATCTTGGAAGCCAATGCTAAAGATGTCGCAGCTGCTTCTGAGCACGGTATCTCAGAGGTCATGGTTGATCGTTTACGTCTGACGCAGGATCGTATTGAGGCGATTGCAGAAGGGGTGCGGCAAGTAGCAGATTTGGCCGATCCGATTGGTCAAGTCGTGCGAGGTTATACGAACTTAGATGGCTTGAAAATTATTCAAAAACGAGTGCCTCTTGGGGTGATTGCCATGATTTTTGAGAGTCGCCCTAACGTTTCCATTGATGCCTTTAGTTTAGCCTTCAAGACCAATAATGCTATTATCCTTCGAGGCGGAAAGGATGCTATTCACTCCAACACTGCTCTTATAAAGGTGGCTCGTCAAATTATTGAGCATGCGGGTTACAATCCAGATGTTGTTCAGTTAGTCGAAGATACCTCCCATGCCGTAGCAGAAGAATTGATGGCAGCGACTGCTTATGTTGATATCTTAATCCCACGTGGCGGTGCCAGCTTGATTCAAACGGTTAAAGAAAAAGCTAAGGTGCCAGTTATTGAAACTGGTGTTGGCAATGTTCATATTTACGTGGATAAGTTTGCGGATTTAGACATGGCAACTAACATTGTTATCAATGCTAAAACCTCCAGACCAAGTGTCTGTAATGCTGCAGAAAATCTCGTGGTTCACAGCGAGGTCGCAGCAGATTTCTTACCTAAGTTAGAAGCTGAACTTTCTGGTAAACAGTCGGTTGAATTCCGTGCTGATAAAGCTGCGATGCCTTATTTGGCAAATTCTATTGAAGCGACAGATGAAGACTTTGCGACCGAGTTTCTGGATTATATCATGTCGGTCAAGGTAGTTGATCATTTTGAAGAAGCTCTAGATTGGATAAACAGTTACACTACTCATCACTCAGAGGCGATTGTGACCCAGAATATTAGTAGAGCGGAAACATTCCAAGACAGCATCGACGCAGCAGCCGTCTATGTTAACGCTTCAACTCGATTTACAGACGGTTATGTCTTTGGACTGGGTGCTGAAATCGGTATTTCAACGCAGAAAATGCATGCGCGTGGTCCAATGGGCTTGGAAGCCTTAACCTCAACCAAATTTTATATTAATGGTCAAGGGCAAATCAGAGAATAATCACTTCCGAGGTATTTTTATGAATGATCAAAACACCGAAGTAAAGAAAGCTTTAGATACTCTGTTGACCGCCATCGGAGAGTGCCAACGAGATATTGATAGCCTCAAAGATTGGAGTTTAGTTGATTTGTTTGGTGGCAACTTTTTTATGAGTAGTGTCAAAAGGGATAAAATCACTAAGCTCAATCAGAAACTAGAAGCCTTAAATCAGTTGATCAACATTAGTCACGATGTTATGGAAGATAGTCCATTTAGCTTAATTCCTTATGTCTCAAACACAAAGTATGATCGATTATGGGATATTTGGGCTGATAATATCGTCAAAGATTGGCGGGTTTGTGAGGAGATAGAGACGATTTCTGAGCAGGTGACACAGCTAAAAGAAAAGGCTCGAGACTTGCTAGATAGCCTAGTTTAAGAAAAGCCAGTTTTTACCTGGACTGCTTGCTCCAAGAGGTAAGCTACTCTTGTCTTTTGCACATTTAAGGCAAGCAAGAATCATTTATGATATAATAAAAGTTATGACTAACGACTTTCATCATGTAACGGTGCTTTTGCACGAAACCGTTGATATGCTTGACATTAAGCCAGACGGAATATACGTGGATGCGACCCTTGGTGGCGCAGGCCATTCGTCTTATTTATTATCCCAACTATCCGAAAAGGGGCACCTCTACTGTTTTGATCAGGATCAGACAGCTATTGATAATGCTCAATTAAAACTAAAAGATTATATTGACAAGGGAATGGTGACCTTCATCAAAGATAATTTCCGTCATTTGAAGTCGAATCTAGAACAACTAGGTGTGACTGAGATTGATGGGATTTTGTATGATTTGGGCGTCTCTAGCCCGCAACTAGATGAGCGCGACCGCGGCTTTTCCTATAAGCAGGATGCTCCTCTTGACATGCGTATGAATCGTCAAGCTGAGCTAACAGCTTACGATGTTATCAATATTTACGATTACCATGACCTGGTCCGTATTTTCTTTAAGTATGGTGAGGATAAATTCTCTAAACAGATTGCCCGTAAGATTGAGCAAGCCCGTCAAGTCAAGCCGATTGAGACAACAACCGAATTAGCAGAGCTTATTAAATCAGCTAAACCTGCTAAAGAACTCAAGAAAAAAGGACACCCAGCAAAACAGATTTTCCAAGCCATTAGGATTGAGGTCAATGATGAATTAGGTGCAGCAGATGATTCTATCCAAGCAGCTATGGAGTTATTAGCTGTCGATGGACGCATTTCTGTGATTACCTTCCATTCTTTGGAGGATCGCTTAACCAAACAACTCTTCAAAGAGGCTTCAACGGTAGAAGTTCCAAAAGGCTTGCCATTTATTCCAGATGACTTACAACCTAAGATGGAGCTGGTTAATCGGAAACCGATTTTACCAAGTCAAGAAGAATTAGAAGCTAATAATCGTGCTCACTCAGCCAAGTTACGAGTGGCAAAGAAAGTTAGGAAATAACGATGTCGAACGAAACCAAACGCGAAGCGCTCACAGAAGCTCTTCAAAAAAGGATCCGTACCTTTACCCGTATTGAAAAGGCTTTTTATGGTGCCATTGTGATAACAGCAATTGTCATGGCAATTAGCATTATTTATCTGCAAAGTCGTAATATGCAGGTGCAACAAGAAATCAATCATTGGAATGTCGAAATAAACGGTGCTCAAACGGATCTCAATGACGCTAAGCAAGAGGTCAATGAACTGAGCCGTTATGATCGTATTTCTGAAATTGCCAAAAAAGCTGGATTAAGCATTCAAAATGACAATATTCAAAATGTGGAGTAGAAATGAGTAAACTTCGAAAACTCTTTCTTGATTATGTGGTCAAGATTAGAAAAGAATACCCAGAAGAGAATAGGCGTTATGCTGGTCAAAATCTGATGATCCTTACGGTGTTCATCTTTTTTGTCTTTGTCATTAATTTTGCCGTCATTGTTGGTTCAGATCGTAAATTTGGCGTAAACTTATCAGAAGGTGCCAAAGCTGTCTATAACACTAGAACAACACTTCAAGCAAGACGGGGCAGTATTTTTGATCGTAATGGTAACGTCATTGCTGAGAATTCGACAACTTATAGCGTCTATGCCATTATTGATAAGACCTATGTTAATACTGATCAAGAGAAATTATATGTACAAGCTTCTCAATTTGACAAAGTTGCTGATATTTTTAGTGAATTGCTGGGGATGGAGAAAAAATACGTCATTAGCCAGCTGAAGCAAAAGAAGCTTACGCAAGTATCCTTTGGGACGAAAGGCTCTAATCTTAGCTATAGCAAGATGAGTGCCCTCAAGGAGGCTGTTGAAAAAGCGAAAATTAAGGGGATTTCTTTCGATACTAGTACTAGTCGGATGTATCCCAACGGTGTTTTTGCTTCTCAATTCATCGGCCTGGCGCAACGTCATACAGAAGAGGATGGTTCTACACTCCTATCAGGTGTGACTGGGGTAGAGGCATCTTTAAATGATGTTCTTTCGGGGAAAGATGGTCTGGTTGAGTACGAAAAAGATCGCAATGGTAATATTCTCTTAGGAACTCAAAGCGTAGTCAAAAAAGCAGTTGATGGCCGTGATGTCTACACGACCTTATCAGCCCCACTTCAAACCTATCTTGAAACGCAGATGGATGCCTTCCAAGCAGAAGTTAAAGGTAAGTTTGCAAGTGCAACAATTGTCAATTCACAAACTGGTGAAATTTTAGCGACAACTCAGAGACCAAGTTTTAATTCTGATACCCTTGAAGGGCTTGAGGAGAAAAATTTCTCTTGGCAAAACATGCTTTATCAGACCAATTATGAGCCAGGATCAACGATGAAAGTCATGACCCTAGCTTCAGCTATTGATGATAAAAAATTCAAAGCTAATGAATATTTCACCAACTCAGGACTTGATTTATCAGGTATTATCGTTAATGACTGGTCTGTCAATAATGGTACAGCCAGAATCCAGACCATGACCTTTGCTCAAGGATTTGCTTATTCTAGTAACGTCGGTATGACACTCTTGGAGCAAAAAATGGGAAATGCCAAGTGGCGTGACTATTTGACAAAATTTAGGTTTGGAGAACCAACTTATTTTGGAATGGGAGCTGAATCAGCTGGTGTCATTTCTAATAATAGTGTTAATACCTCAACCAGTGCCTTTGGTCAGGGGATTTCAGTGACACAGTCTCAAATGTTGCGAGCCTTTAGTGGGGTTTCTAATGACGGTGAGATGTTAGAGCCACAATTTATTAGCCAAGTAGTAGATCATAATGATAGTACCAGTCGAGTGGCTAAACCTGAGATTGTGGGAAAACCAGTTAGTAAAAAAGCAGCTGAAGAAACGCGTGAGCACATGGTTGCAGTTGGAACGACTCCTTATTACGGGACACTTTATGCAAATTGGCTGGGTGAACCTATTATCCAGGTTGGCAATGAATCTATCGCTGTAAAATCAGGGACAGCTGAGATTGCCAAAGAAGATGGTTCAGGTTATCTGACTGGAGAGCGTGATTACATCTATTCTGTTGTAGCCATGGTTCCTGCTGAAAAACCTATTTTTACGATGTATGTTACGGTTCAACAGCCTGGCAGTTGGAAAGATTTGGAGTGGCGAACGATTTTTAACCCAGTCCTTCAAGAAGCTATGACCATGCAAGATCAGTTGCTCACATCAGTTGCTGACAAGGAAGAACGCAGTGAGACAACTTATAAAATGCCAGATTTTATCGGAGAATCTAGTGCAACAGCTGTGGAAACCCTACGTAAAAACCTGGTTCATCCTATCTTAGTAGGTGATGGTGCTAAAGTGAGTAAAATATCTGTCACAAAAGGTACAAAACTAAAGGCTAATCAACAAATCCTGGTGCAAGCTGGTAAAGTCGATGAAATGCCAGATATGTATGGCTGGAGTAAACGAAATGTCCAGGCGTTTGCCAAATGGAATGACTTGAGCATTACCATCAAAGGTTCAGGAAGAGTTGTCAAACAAAATACGGATGTCGGTACACCGTTTAGAAAAAAGAAAAATATCAAAATTACATTGGGAGATTAACATGTTAGTCAGTTTAATAGTTGGTATTGTGAGCTTTGTTTTCACGATTAACGCTATGCCCTTCTTTATTCGCTATTATCAGATGAAAAAAATTGGTGGACAGCAAATGCACGAGGATGTTAAACAACATCTGGCAAAAGCTGGAACACCAACTATGGGAGGAACTGTTTTTCTAACAGTAAGTCTTCTTATCAGTCTTGTTTTTGGACTTATGACTCAAATCAATCAAGGAGCACCTATTGGGGCTACCATCGGCATTTTATCTGTTGTGCTAATTTATGGTATTATTGGATTCTTGGATGATTTTTTGAAAATCTTTAAGCAAATCAATGAAGGCTTGACCCCTTGGCAAAAAATGGCGCTTCAGATGATAGCCGGCTTGCTTTTCTATTTTGCCCATGTGCGTCCAAGTGGTATCACCAGTTTAACGATTTTAGGTTGGGAACTTCCTTTAGGTGTTTTCTACGTTGCTTTTGTCATTTTCTGGGTTGTTGGTTTTTCAAATGCTGTTAATCTTACAGACGGTATCGATGGATTAGCTTCTATTTCAGTTGTGATTAGCTTAACGGCCTATGGGGTCATTGCTTTTCTTCAAAAACAATTTGATATTTTGCTCATTATTACGTCAATGATTGGTGCCCTTTTAGGCTTTTTTATCTTTAATAAAAAGCCTGCTAAGGTCTTTATGGGAGACGTTGGCTCACTAGCACTGGGAGCGATGTTAGCAGCTATTTCGATTGCCCTTCGTCAAGAGTGGACGCTCCTTCTTATCGGCCTTGTCTACGTTATTGAGACCGCTTCTGTGATGTTACAGGTTTCATACTTTAAATTCACTAAGAAAAAGTACGGGGAAGGCCGTCGTATTTTCCGAATGACCCCTTTCCATCATCATCTTGAGCTAGGTGGTTTATCAGGAAACGGTGAACGCTGGAGTGAATGGAAAGTTGATGGCTTTATGTGGTCAGTCGCTCTTGTTTCAAGCCTAATTACCTTAGTGTTACTTTATCTATAA
>NZ_JBLOJT010000070.1:0-9260 GCF_047785745.1 Streptococcus pluranimalium
AATCATTTCCAAACGTTGGGTTGTTGAGCGAACTTTTGCTTGGTTGAACCACTCTCGAAGATTAGCTAAGGATGTTGAAAAATCGGTATCGTCAGAGGTTGCTTTTGTCAAACTATCACACATTAGTCGTCTTTTAAGGGCTTTATAACTTAACTTCATAAGAAAACACCCCAATCGTTAGATTTTGTGTCTAACTTTTGGGGTGCAGTTCAATCCAAGGTCTTTTATATCTATACGTTTTACATCATACCACCCATTGGGTCCATACCTGCTGGCATAGCTGGTGTTTCTGGCTCTGGTTTGTTAGCCACAACGGCTTCTGTTGTCAAGATGAGGCTTGCTACTGAAGCTGCATTTTGAAGAGCTGAACGGGTTACTTTCACAGGGTCGATAATACCTGTTTCAATCATATCTACCCATTCACCCGTCGCTGCGTTAAAGCCTGTTCCAACTTGGCTGTTTTTCAATTTATCAATGATAACAGAACCTTCGTAACCAGCGTTATAGGCAATTTGACGAACAGGCTCTTCAAGCGCACGAAGAACAATGTTACGTCCTGTTGCATCATCGCCTTCTAAGTCGAGTTCTGCTACTTTTTCGATAACGTTAACAAGAGCTGTTCCACCACCGGCAACAATACCTTCTTCAACAGCTGCACGTGTCGCATTGAGGGCATCTTCAATGCGAAGTTTCATTTCTTTGAGCTCTGTTTCAGTAGCTGCACCAACCTTGATAACGGCTACCCCACCAGCTAATTTAGCAAGGCGTTCTTGCAATTTTTCACGGTCAAAGTCTGAAGTTGTTGTCTCCAATTGTGATTTAATCAAGTTAACACGATTAGCAATAGCTTGAGCTTCTCCAGCACCTTCAACGATAACAGTGCTGTCTTTATCAACAGTGATTTTAGCCGCTTGTCCCAGCGCAGCCATTGTTGCATCCTTCAATTCAAGACCAAGGTCTTCTGTAATCACCGTACCACCAGTCAAGACAGCGATGTCTTCTAACATGGCTTTGCGACGGTCACCAAAACCAGGTGCTTTTACAGCGACAACATTGAAGGTACCACGAATCTTGTTAAGCACTAGCGTTGGGAGGGCTTCGCCATCAACATCATCAGCAATGATAAGTAGTGGACGTGTTGTTTTAAGAACTTCTTCAAGGAGTGGCAAGATGTCTTGGATGTTTGAAATCTTCTTATCTGTAATCAAGACAAATGGATTTTCAAGGTCAGCTACCATTTTCTCGTTGTCAGTTACCATGTATTGTGACAAGTAACCACGGTCAAACTGCATGCCTTCAACCACTTCGAGTTCTGTTTCCATACCACGAGACTCTTCAATAGTGATAACACCATCGTTACCTACACGCTCCATAGCTTCAGAGATGTACTCTCCAACTTTTTCAGAACGTGATGACACCGCAGCAACTTGAGCAATAGCTTCTTTTCCTGAAACAGGCTGCGCAATTTCTTTAAGATCAGCAACTGCAGCGGCGACTGCTGATTCAATCCCACGACGAATACCAATTGGGTTAGCACCAGCTGTGACATTTTTTAGCCCTTCACGGACAATCGCTTGTGTCAAAACAGTCGCTGTGGTTGTACCGTCTCCGGCAATGTCATTGGTTTTTGAAGCTACCTCAGAAACCAATTTAGCACCCATGTTTTCAAAATGGTCTTCCAATTCAATTTCTTTTGCAATGGTCACACCATCATTAGTAATAAGTGGTGACCCAAAAGCTTTTTCAAGGACAACATTACGTCCCTTAGGACCAAGCGTTACCTTGACTGTATCTGCTAAAATATCAACACCGCGAACCATACTTTCGCGAGCATCTGATGAAAATTTTATATCTTTACTCATCTTCTAAGTTATCAAGAGCTTAAGAGGACAGCGTACTACCACTATCTTTCATCTGTTTTCAGTTAAACTCAATACAGACTAGCTCTTTCTCCTTTCTATTCCTTATTCTACAATCGCTACAATATCTGATTCACGGATGATAGCAACTTTGTCATCACCGTCTTTTACTTCGAGACCAGCGCCATTTTCCACAAGAACGGTATCACCAACCGCTACACTAGGCGTCACTAAGTCACCATTTAACGTTCGGATACCTTGTCCAATAGATACCACAGTAGCTGTTTTTGTCGCTTCATAAGAAGCACCAGCTAAAACGAATCCACCAACAGATTTTTCTTCTACTTCTTCAAAGGTTACGACCACGCGATCACCTAAAGGTTTTAACATAAATACACCTCCATACTTTTGATAAAAAATCTCATTAGCACTCTTATCAAACGAGTGCTAATATCTACAAAAACTATTATATCACTTGGTCAAAAATAGTCAAAACAAAAACACTAAAAACCTTGTCTTTAGTGTTCAGCTCATTTACCTTAGAAGGGCAGTTCCTCTTCTTCCAGCACTAGATCCGCTAAGTCTGCTGCTACGTTATTCTCACGCATGGCACGTTGGGCGCGACTTTCTAGCAATTGGAAGGATTGTCCTAAGACTTCTGTCATATAGTGTTTTTGCCCGTCTTTTTCATATGAGCGCGTTCGCAACTCTCCATCCAATGAAATCAAACTACCCTTGGTCCCGTAAGAAGCCAGTGTTTCTGCCAAACGTCCCCAAAAAACTACATTGACAAAATCTGCTTCACGCTCGCCATCCTTAGACTTAAAGCGGCGATTGACAGCAACCGTCACACGTGCCACAGACTTATCATTAGGCGTCTTCACCATCTCAGGCGTAGCCACCAAGCGGCCAATTAAAATCGTTTTATTATACATAAGATTTCCTCCTAACTATTTATTCGAAAAATATATGATAAAATGAAGAAAAAGGAGAAAATTATGGTAGATTTAGCATCTTATAGAGACATGCTGTCCAAACCTTGGGGGAAAATTCAATACGAATTGACCTTTGCTCAGTTAGCACACTTAGAAAACAAGGATATTTTAGATTTTGGTGCTGGATTTGGATTAGTCAGTCAATTCCTCGCTCAAAAGAATCAACTAACAGCTATTGAACCAAAGGCTGATATGCTTTTTGCGGATGATTCCCAAACATTTACTAAAATTCAAGGCTCTTTAGAAGCTCTAGAAGTATTAGCTGATCAGTCTTTTGACGTCATCTGCTGCCACAATGTCATGGAATATATTGAACCGAGTCAGCGTGCAGCTTATTTCGACCAGTTTCGTCGACTTCTAAAAAACAATGGCAAACTGTCTATTATCAAGCATAATCAAGTGGGAAAAGTTTTCCAAAGTGTGGTATTTGCTAATCAACCAGAACAAGCATTAGACTTATTACAAGGCAAAGGTTTTGAAAGCAAATCATTCGCTCACGGTAGCACCTATTCCAGGGAAGACCTAGTCGAATATAGTCAGATGTCTATCGAAGATTACCATGGTTTGCGTACCTTTTACAGTCTACAACCCAATGAATTTAAGACCGAAGCAGATTGGTTGGAAAAGATGGTCCAGATTGAACTAGCCGTTTCAAACTTAGCCCCCTATAAAGAGATTAGCTTTCTACAACATTTTTGGTTAAAAAAGAATAACTAATACCCTTTATAGAGAAACACAAATAACAAGCTAATGACAATTTCCACTTCTTGACACTTCAAATTAAGAAAGGAAAAAGAGGAAACAGAGATTATATCAAAAATTGCAAAAGTCAGAACCCTACACTCGAGAAGAATTACTCTGGTTTCTAGAAAATATTGGTCATCCATAAGCAGAGATACGAGATGATTTGGTCTACACTAGCTTCTGTCATGCCTTACTAGATGGGTCTGGTTAGCAAATCAGACTTTAGATGGTTAGCTGATCAAGTCACTCAGCGTCATCTCTTATTTTTTCACATGGATAAAACTGGTTTAGCGACTCTAACACGTTCCTTCACGGCTTTATTGATGGCGCTTCTAATTGGATTAGATGGAGATAAACAATCTGCTTATTGCGGCGCCTTATCCATCGAACAACGACAAGACTTTTTTTAGACAATCAACTGATTATTTAAAAGAAGAAGCAGACAATACAGGATGGTCGGATGACTACGGTTGGGTTCATGCCTTTGCTCATGGTGCAGAGTTCTTACTCTACACTAGTCACCATCCTGATTTTTCTGAATCTTATGAAGAAGTATGGGAAGTCACCACAAGCATTTTAAAAAAACAGCCAGCCATTTTTACTGCAAACGAAGAAAAGCGCTTAGCGACAATCATTAGCCAACTTATTTTGGAAGAAAAGATTACTCAACAAGATCTGCTTATTTGGCTTTCCAAGACCAATTTCCCAGATACGAAAGCAAAGGACTATTTGCGCTGGATTAACTATCAGAATTTCCTAATGACTATTTATTTGGATTTGAATCAAGGTCACATTCTCGAACAAAACTTAAAAGACAAAATTCAAAAAATATGTTCATTATAGGCAAAAAAAAGACGGAAAACCGTCTTTTTTACTTCTTCCAATGCTTCTCAATATCAAGCGCTTCACCGACCACAGCACTGTCATCTAGTTCAATGATACCACGGACTTGAGGAGCATTTGGCAGAGCCAACTCACGTGGGCTACACATCATGCCAAAGCTATCTTCGCCACGCAATTTACCAGAGAAAATAAGACTACCACTCGGCATCATAGCACCCGGAAGAGCCACAATCGTTTTGAGACCAACCGCCGCATTTGGCGCACCAGCCACGATTTGCACCGTCTTATCATCGCCAACTTGAACCTGACAGATATTTAAGTGGTCACTATCAGGATGAGCGACCATCTCAAGGATTTGCCCAACCACAAACTTAGGCGCATTGTCTGCGACAAGTTCCTCTGAAAATCCTTCTTTAGTCAACTCAGCGTTCAAAACAGCTACCTGCTCCGCAGTCAAAAAGACCTGACCGCGTCCGTCAAGGGTAACCAAGCTAGAGGCTTCAAAAATATTCCAAGCAACAGTGTCACCAGATTCCTCAAGGAAAACACGCGCAACCTTGCCATGACGCTCAACAGCAACCTTTTGCTCTTTATCTTCTTTAACAATAACCATGAGCACATCACCGACATGTTCTTTGTTATACGAATAAATCATTCTTTCTTACAATCCTTTCAAAAATGCATTAATCTCTTCTTTGGTTTTACGGTTCTTATCCACAAATCGACCGATTTCCTGACCATTTTCAAGCACAACTAAACTTGGAATCCCAAAAATATCCCATTTTAGCGCTAAATCCATAAAATCATCACGATCAACCTGCATAAACCTAAACTCATTATTTTCCGCTTCAATCGCTTCTAACAAGGGATAGAGATATTGACAGTCCCCACACCAATCAGCTGTAAAGAGAAAAACAGTCTTTTCACCAGAATCAATCTGTTCAGCAATATTTTCATAAGAAGATGCCTTAATCATGCCACAACCTCCTGAGCAATTATCTCACCTTTATTATAAGTGAAGTCAAATTGACGACCATCCGTCAAAACAACGCCACCACTGCTACCATGCTCGTCTTCAAAATCATTAATATAAACAACTTGAATGTCACCAAACTGGCTAAAATAAGCACGAATATCTGCCATACGACGTTCTTTCTGTGCTTCACCGATTTGATAAGCCAGCTTAGCGGCAAAGGCAGTAATCCCTAAACCAAGCAAGACACCACCCAAAATGTTTAATTTCTTATTCTTCATAAGCACTATTTTACCACAAGAAAACCGTACCAAGGCAGTTTTTAGCATTATTTTTAGAATAATGATGTTTAGCATTGACTTTCCTACTGATAAAGGTTATGATGGGTAAGTAATTAAATGTCAGAGTTATCATGTTTCACATTTTCATCTCCTTTTATTTACGCATCATAAAAGGAAGGAAGTAACTCATTATGGCACAAGGTACTGTAAAATGGTTTAACGCTGAAAAAGGTTTTGGTTTTATCTCAACTGAAGAAGGTCAAGACGTTTTCGCACACTTTTCACAAATTCAAGCCGATGGTTTTAAATCACTTGAAGATGGACAAAAAGTTGCATTTGATGTTGAAGAAGGTCAACGTGGCCCTCAAGCAACAAACATCGTTAAACTTTAATTAAACGATAAGAGTCTGAGATAAATGATCTCAGACTCTTTTGTTGCAAAAATAAGCACAAACAACTTATCTCTGCCCTCCTTTTTCATTTCAGATTAAAAGTGGTAAAATGCTAATAAGACTTATATAGACGAGGAGACTAACATGACAGACCTATTTCATAAAATCAAAGAAGTAACCGAACTCAAAGGAACTTCAGGTTTTGAACAACCTGTTCGCGACTACCTTCGTGAAAAAATCACACCCCTAGTTGATGACGTTCAAACCGACGGACTTGGTGGTATTTTTGGCATTCGCCATCATGAGGATAGCAATGCCCCACGTATTATGGTGGCAGGTCACATGGATGAGGTTGGCTTCATGGTTAAAGAAATCAAGGAAGATGGTACTTTCCGTGTGGTTGAACTTGGCGGCTGGAATCCTCTCGTTGTCAGCTCACAACGCTTTAGTTTACACACGCCAGATGGTCGTATCTACCCAGTTATTTCAGGCTCTGTGCCACCTCACTTCTTACGGGGCAGTAATGGCTCTTCCCTTCCCAAAACAGAAGATATTGTCTTTGACGCAGGTTTTACCAGCAAGTCAGAAGCTGAAAGCTTTGGTGTCTTCCCAGGTTCTGTTATCATCCCTGAGTCTGAAGCGGTTCTAACAGCTAATCAAAAACATGTTATCAGTAAAGCCTGGGATAACCGTTACAGTATTCTCATGGTGCCTGAAATGCTCCAAGCTGTGAAGGACGAGACACTAGGACATACCTTAATCGCTGGTGCAAACGTTCAAGAAGAAGTTGGTCTTCGCGGTGCGCACGTCTCGACCACCAAATTCGACCCAGAACTCTTCTTCGCTGTCGACTGTTCGCCTGCAGGTGATATTTATGGCAATCCTGGAAAGCTTGGGGACGGTACTTTGATTCGTTTCTACGATCCAGGTCACATCATGTTGCCAAACATGCGTGATTTCCTATTGACTACCGCTGAAGAAGCTGGCATCAAATACCAATATTACCCATCCGCAGGTGGTACTGATGCTGGCGCTGCTCACCTCAAAAACGAAGGAATCCCTTCAACAACTATCGGTGTGTGTGCTCGTTACATCCACTCACATCAAACACTCTACGCTATGGATGACTTTATCGAAGCGCAAAACTTCCTACAGGCTATTGTGAAGCGTCTCGACCGTTCAACCGTTGACTTGATTAAGAAATACTAGAAAGGACTGAGCTGAAGTTAAAGCTCAGTAACATAAAGGATGAAAATTGGTTTTATCGGCGTTGGCAAAATGGCAACTGCTATTATCACCGGACTTAAGCAAACCGAGCATGAGATTCTCGTCTCAGGCTCATCACCTGCTCGTTCAAAAGAAATTTCTGAAAATCTCGGATTGACGGCTACTTCATCTCATCAGGATTTGATAGATGAGGTTGATTTGGTCATCTTAGGCATCAAACCACAGATGTTTAATACTGTCTTGTCAGACTTAAGCATGACCAAGCCTGTTATGTCTATGGCAGCTGGCGTCAGCTTAGACAAGCTAGAAGAACTCACTGACTCCAAACTTCCTCTCATCCGTATTATGCCTAACATGAATGCCCAGATTCTCCAAAGCACCACAGGTATTTGCTTTAATCAAGACGTTAGTGAGGATTTAAAAGTTCTGGCACATGAGATAACAGATAGTTTTGGTACGACTTTTGAGCTAGCTGAGAAGGATTTCGATACCTTCACAGCCCTTGCTGGTTCCAGCCCTGCCTATATCTATCTCTTTATTGAAGCCATGGCTAAAGCTGGTGTCAAAAATGGTCTGACCAAGATACAGGCCCTTGATATTGTGACGCAAACCGTCATGGCTAGTGCTCAAAATCTTCTGGCATCAGAGGATAGCCCTCATGACTTGATTGACAAGATTTGTAGCCCAGGTGGCACAACCATTGCCGGTCTTATGGATTTGGAAAAAACTGGCCTCCCCCACAGTGTTGTATCAGCCATTGACGCTACCATCGATAGAGCTAAGAAGCTGTAGCAATCCGTACAGAAAAAGACGTTGAGAACTCATCTCAGCGTCTTTTACATTGGGATAAAAAGCATATCCATAAATGCAATTAAATTGTTAAAGGCATGGAAGGCGATCACATACTTTAGAGATTTGGTTTGCCAATAGACAAATGCTAATGCCGTAGACATGACACCGTAAGCGATGGCACTACCAATATTGGTTGGTTGATGAGCTAGAGCAAACAATATGGAACCAGTAATTAAACCCAACCACTCTTTCTTTGGAAAGAGATGCTTAGCCGCAAATCCTCTAAAGATGATTTCTTCCGTCACAGGCGCTACGATAACAACCATTACAAAAAAAAGAGGAATCGGAAGCATGGTCATCAAATCATTCAATCCTGCCTGATTGACAGTATCCGTCTGCCCTTCAAGACTAAGCACCCACGTGGATAACCCATTTCCCATCATAATAATGGCATAGGCAATAATAAAAATCAGCCAAATTGATTTGGTCTTCTCACCAGAAAGCGGGGAGAAAACAGCTCGTTTTTGAGCAATCTCCACTACAAACGCTCCAATAATCAAAAAAATAAAGGTAACACCTGCTGTTTGAATCAGATTAAACTGAACTTTTTCTAAAATTTGATTATAGGCTAAAACACCACCTATAAATAAGCTCGGTATCTGTGTTAAAAAGAATAACCCCACCATCAAACATAAGGTTTTAAAAAATTGTTTCATGATAACTCCTAATTGTAAACTAGAACTATTTTATCATAAAAAACGATTCAATAGGGCCTTCATTCCAACAAGGCTGATTAGACAGAAATATATAAATGCTATTAATAAGAAACGATTTGGTAGAACAATGCCAAAGAAACCTTCTAAAAGCAATAAGACACTCATTAAAATCATCAAAAAGACTAAAGTCCAAGTCGTCGCCAAGTTATTAATTAACTGATTTCGTTCGTCATAAGCTACTACATAAGCTGGATGTAACTTCTTTGGATTTTTTTGAGTCATGTAACTTGCCATGAGAAGAAGGATGGAAACTCGCTTTTCTGAACTTTGTGCGCTATTTGATATTGAGCACACGTTGACTAGAAGCATTAGGAGACTACAATTGAGAATCGAACAAATCATACTGGCTTATCATTTGAGATATTTTGAAATTAACTA
>NZ_JBLOJT010000071.1:0-9178 GCF_047785745.1 Streptococcus pluranimalium
TTAGTTATAATCTTTCACTATCGACAAATCATCCCAACTATTTCACTAGTTTTCACTTCAGCTTTTTTAACAACAGCTGCAGTTGGTGGCTTTACTGGAGCTGTTGTTAAAGAAGCTATCTAAAAAGGGATTGCACGTGGCGTTTTCTCCAATGAATCAGGTCTTGGTTCTGCACCTATCGCTGCTGCCGCTGCAAAAACCGAAGAACCTGTTGAACAAGGTTTAATTTCTATGACTGGTACCTTTATCGATACTATCATTATCTGTACCCTCACTGGTTTAGCCATTTTAGTAACTGGTCAATGGACAACATCCCTTGATGGTGCGCCACTTACCCAAGCTGCCTTCGCTGAAATCTTCGGAGAATGGGGCATTCTGGCTTTAACCATTTCACTCACACTATTTGCCTTCACAACAATCCTTGGTTGGTCGTATTATGGTGAGCGTTGCTTTGAATTTTTATTTGGGGTGAAGTATCTTGCGCTTTATCGTTTGATTTTTGTTATTTTAGTCAGCCTAGGTGGATTTCTCAGCCTTGACTTAATCTGGATTTTATCAGACATCGTTAATGGTCTTACCGCAATTCCCAATTTGATTGCTCTATTGTCCCTTTCTCCAGTTATTATTAAGGAAACAAATCGTTATTTTAACAATAACTAACTGACACTACTCAGTAGTTATTCTATTTTCTCTATTTGACAAAACATTTCATGTCGCTATATAATAGACAGCGGCAATTTATAACACTGCTGTCATTATTATTTATAGAAAGAAAATACCAACATGTACGAATTACTATCGTCCATTGATGGCTATGTCTGGGGACCTCCTTTACTTATTCTTTTAGTTGGGACTGGTATCTTCCTATCTAGTCGTCTTGGACTTATTCAAATCTTTAAAATCCCTACTGCTCTCAAACTCATTTTTTCAGACGATGCCAATGGTGACGGAGATATTTCTAGTTTTGCTGCCTTAGCAACTGCCCTCGCAGCAACAGTCGGTACTGGTAATATTGTAGGTGTAGCTACTGCTATTAAACTTGGAGGGCCCGGTGCTCTCTTCTGGATGTGGGTAGCTGCTTTCTTTGGAATGGCAACCAAATATGCCGAAGGTCTCTTGGCTATCAAGTATCGTGTTACTGATGAAAACGGTGAAAAAGCCGGTGGTCCCATGTACTACATTACTAATGGTTTGGGACAAAAATGGAAGTGGCTAGCAGTCATCTTCTCAATTTTTGGATCAATGGTCGCCCTTTTAGGTTCTGGTACCTTTACTCAAGTTAATTCTATTACAGATTCGCTTAAAAACACTACTGGCATTTCACCACAATTTGTTAGTCCAATTCTAGCTGTACTGGTCGCTCTTATTATTTTTGGTGGTATTCAATCTATTTCAAAGGTTTCTGAAAAATTGGTTCCATTTATGGCAGGTATTTATATCTTAGCTGCTATCATGGTGATCATTTTCCACGCTGATAACTTTATTCCAAGTATCCTTCTTATTTTCAAATCAGCTTTCACAGGACAAGCTGCTTTAGGTGGCTTTGCAGGCGCAGGATTCATGCTAGCTATTCAATCTGGTGTAGCCCGTGGAGTCTTTTCTAATGAATCTGGTCTTGGTTCTGCGCCAATTGCTGCTGCTGCTGCCCGCACTAATGAACCTGTTGAGCAAGGATTGATTTCAATGACAGGTACCTTTATCGATACCATCATTATTTGTACCCTTACCGGTCTCTCCATTATTGTTACTGATGGCTGGACAACAGACTTAAACGGTGCTATCTTAACACAATTTGCCTTTGGACAAGTCTTTGGTAGTTTCGGTCAAATAGCATTAACGGTCAGCCTTGTTCTATTTGCTTTTACGACAATCCTTGGTTGGTCTTATTATGGGGAACGTTGTTTTGAATTCCTCTTTGGTAGCAAATCAATCATTATTTACCGTATCTTATATGTTATCATGATTGCCATCGGAGGCTATATCAGTCTTGATACCATTTGGGTTTTAGCAGATATTGTTAACGGTCTTATGGTCTTTCCTAACTTAATCGCACTACTTGGTTTATCACCAATTATCGTTAGTGAAACAAAGAAATACTTCGCTAAACAAAAGTAAAACGTTAAGGCTAGGTGCAATACTAAGTTTTCGCGAATAGAGTTCCTTTTAACCTCTTTATACATAGAGGTTAAAAGGAACTTTTTTAGTTTATCATGTGCTTTCCAATTCCACTCTTGTGCTATAATAGTAAAGTTAATATTGAAAAAACAAAGCTAATTTATCACAAAGCTTAATCAATAAAGTATTATTCAGCCACTCAAAAAGTATCAAAAATAGAGGAACCCCATGTCATATCCTTCTGAAAATCTACGATTGGCCAAACGTGGACCAATCCTTAGCATCTCTGCTTATATTCTTCTAACTATCGGAAAACTCATTTCTGGTTACTGGTTGGACTCATCATCCTTAATAGCCGATGGTTTTAATAACCTATCTGATATTGTTGGCAACGTTGCTCTCTTGATTGGTCTTCATTTAGCCAGTCAACCAGCTGATGAAGACCATCGTTTTGGGCACTGGAAGATTGAAGATCTCTCTAGTCTCATCACATCATTTATCATGTTTTTGGTTGGTTTTCAGGTATTAATCCAGACCATTCAAAAAATAATATCGGGTAAAGAAACGCCTATTGATCCTCTGGGGGCTATTGTAGGGCTCGTTTCTGCCCTTGTTATGTTCGGTGTTTATAGCTACAATAAATCCTTATCTAAAAAAGTAAAATCTAGCGCTCTTGTTGCAGCCTCAAAAGATAACCTCTCTGATGCCCTTACCTCTTTAGGGACCTCTGTCGCTATCATAGCAACGTCGCTACATTTTCCCATCATTGACAATTTGGTGGCTATCGTCATCACATTCTTTATCTTGAAAACAGCTTACGATATTTTCATGGAAGCAACCTTTAGTCTCTCAGATGGTTTTGACCAAGCACAACTCAAAAAATATGAAGCAGCCATCCTAGAAATCCCTAAAATTACCGCTGTTAAATCCCAGCGTGGTCGAACTTATGGCAGTAATATTTACCTTGATATTATTCTAGAAATGAATCCTGACCTCTCTGTTTATGAAAGCCATGATATTACAGAGCAAGTTGAAGAAATACTGAGTGAACGTTTTTCAGTTTATGATATTGATATCCATGTTGAACCTGCTGCTATTCCTGAAGATGAAATTTTCGTCAATGTTATCAAAAAACTATACAAAAATGAAATGGTTATATTGTCAAAAATTCCAGACTTTGAGCAATATATTTCGGAAGATTTCTTTATGGTTGAATCTGATGGGCAAATCTTTAACAAGAAAAAAGTCATCGAAGAACAAATCTTTTATCCCGCTAATTTCACTAATTTTCAAGTCAAAAACATTAGTCAAAAAACAAAGTTACTGACCTATACTTTGGAAAACAAGCAACACATGAGCCTTTGGCGACGTCATGAAAAATGGTATTTAGTCTATCACCAAATCACAAAAATAGATAACGATAACATAAAATAGAGGCTGGGCAAAAAGTCCAACCTATCAATATAGGGTTCGTTTTAACATCTTAGCGTAGTGGTTGAATGGCGGTTTCTTTCGCGTTTTACGCTCGAAACCAGACCTAGAACAGTAGGTAATAGCTGTGCTTTATCTATCTGCAACCTCAAAAGATCTCCTAGATCTTCTGAGCTATGCGGGGGTGGGAGTGAAACAGTCTGGGGATAGACCGTTTCAGCCCGAACATAGAAATAAAAGAGTGACGGAAATCAAACCCTTTTCAGATAAAAATAGGGAGTTCTTTCGCACTCCCTATTTTTATCCTTTTTATCTGAAAATTTTTATCTCAATCTATTTTAATTACTTCTAAAGAGCCCTTCTTACGTCTCTCTGCTCTCCCCTCACTCACTCGTCCTTAAAAACAGGTAAAGCTCCAAAGCTTTGAGAGGTTGGCATGATTTCAATACGATTGACATTCATGTTCTCTGGCTGCTCAACCAACCAGAGAACTGTTCTAGCAATATCTTCTGGCTGAAGGCTATTAGCTTTTTCATAGAGTTTACTTGCCTTTTCATCATCTCCTTTAAAACGAACATTTGAGAACTCTGTTCCACCAGCAAGACCAGGCTCAATGTTTGTCACTCTAACATGAGTTCCAGCTAAATCAGCTCTAAGATTAAGGGAAAATTGTTTGACAAAAGCTTTCGTTGCTCCATAGACATTCCCACCTGGATAAGGATAATTTCCTGCAATTGAACCAATATTAACCACGTAACCGGATTGACGTCTAACCATTTCAGGTAATATTTGGCGAGTCAAATAGGTTAGCCCCATAACATTAGTCATAATCATTGTTTCCCAATCCTCAAAATTGGCTTCATTAGCTTTTTCAAGTCCCAGCGCTAGACCAGCATTATTGATTAAGATATCAATAGTCTTAAATGGCTCTGGAATACTATTGAGTGCTTCTGTAGTAGCCTCTTTTGATAACAAATTCATTTGAAGGGGGAAGAAACGATCTCCTAGCTCTTTTTTCAAATCATCTAGACGTTCCAGCCGTCGACCTGTTCCAATCACTTGATACCCCTTGTCAACTAATTCTCTTGCAATCGACGTTCCGAATCCAGCAGTTGCTCCAGTTACTAATGCCGTTTTTACCATTCTATTTTCTCCTTTTCTGTACGACAAAAGCCGAGTATCAACTCAGCTTTTAGTATTATTTTTCTTCTAAGGCTTGTGCAGCTGTAATGATACCAAGTTTATAGATATCATCAGCACTTGAACCACGAGACAGATCATTAACTGGTTTGTTAAGTCCTTGAAGAATAGGTCCAATAGCATCAAACATACCTAAACGTTGCGCAATCTTGTAACCAATGTTACCTGATTGGAGATCTGGGAAGACAAAGGTGTTGGCTTGACCAGCAACATCGCTGTTCGGTGCTTTGATTGCTGCTGTTTCGGGAACAAAAGCAGCATCAAACTGCAACTCACCATCCAAAGCAAGCTCTGGAGCCATTTCTTTAGCCAACTTTGTTGCTTCAGTTACTTTATCGACTTGTGGTGATTTACCAGAACCTTTTGTTGAGAAGCTCAACATTGCTACTTTAGGATCAATATCAAAGATAGCTGCCGTCTGTGCAGTATTAACTGCAATTTCCGCTAACTCTTGAGCACTTGGTTCAATATTAATAGCACAGTCAGCCATGATATAGCGTTCATTGGTATTTTCACGGTTCATCAAGAAGACACCTGACGTCCGAGAAATACCCGGTTTTGTTTTGATGATTTGAAGCGCTGGGCGAACAGTATCCGCTGTAGAGTGAATGGCACCAGATACCATACCATCAGCAAGTCCCATTTGGACCAGCATGACACCAAAATAGTTTACATCACGAAGCATTTTATCAGCATCTTCTAGAGTTGCTTTTCCTTTACGGATATTAACAAACTCTTCTTTCATTGCTTCAAAATCCTCGTAAGTTTCCGGATCAATAATTTCAGATTTTGGATCTTCGAAACCTAATTTTGCAAGTAGAGCTTTAACTTCTTCTGGCTTCCCTAGGATGATTGGGTCAACCAAACCTTCAAATTTCAAACGAGCTGCTGCACGAACAACACGTTCATCCTTTCCTTCTGGAAAAACGATTTTAACATGTTTCCCAGCAACTTTTTCCCGTAAACTACCAAACAGTGAACGAATACCTTCCATTGTTAAAAAATACCTCTATCTATTATCATTTTCTAATGATATGATAACGTTTTCGAAATCATTTGTCAAGCCAAGCTCGTAAGTCACTCTTTCTTCAATGAAAGGATCGATGAAAGACAAGGTATGACAGTGTAAGGCCTGTCGTTCAATTCCCAAATCCATGCGTCCTCCGTATAAATCGTCTCCAAGTAAGGGAAAACCAATATGAGCGAAATGGACACGAATCTGGTGTGTCCTTCCTGTGTGCAGTCGTATATCCACCAGATGAACATCACCGTATGAAGCAACTACTTCATAAGTCGTATGCGCATATTTTCCAGAATGATGCACCCGACGAGTGATAATAGAATCCTCATCACGCGCAATAGGCGCAATAATCTCTCCTTGCTTGTCTAAGCTACCTTGTCCCGAAACAAGAGCAAAATAACGTTTTTCAATGGCTTTTTTCTGCAACTGCTTATCTAAACGGGCATGCGCATAGCCGTGCTTAGCAAATAACATAAGACCGCTAGTATCACGATCTAAACGCGTGACAATATGAACTTGTAAGTTAGGATACTTCTGTTTTATGAAATAGCCTTTAACAAAATTCGCCATGGTGTTAGAATGATTGACACTTGGGATACTAGCCACACCTGAAGGCTTATTTAAGACTAGAAAATGATCGTCCTCAGCTACAACCGCCAAAGGTATATCAATAGGTTCTAGTTTTTCATAAGGTAATTCATCGGGAATATCGACAGCAATCACATCTCCGACATCAACGATATGAATAGCATTTTGTTCTCTCTCATTAACCCAAATATGACCACCTTTAAACTTAATTTTAGCTAAGAGACCTTTAGAAATATCATGTTCTTTCAGAAGAGACTTGACCTTGCCCGGTCTACGAGCAACAAATTCAAATCTCATGAATCCAAATCTCCAATAAAGGCATCCTTGACCCTTGCCCAAAAACTTGTGTGACTAGGCGTTGATACAAAATGAATCTTATGGTTAGAAATGTAAAATTCTACTTTAGCAATGTTTTTATGATGGTAAGTCTTATTATCAATCGAAACCGTATAGGTCCCCAAGCGTTTAGGAACCAAGACAATACGATCATCCTTAGGAATAATCAACGAGGAACCCAAGGTCCGGAAAACACGATTATTGATACTTGAGATTTCTGTCATTTGAAGAGCTTCAATAGTGGGATGAAGGACAGCACCGCCTAAAGATTTATTATAAGCTGTACTTCCTGTCGGTGTTGATACTAAGATGCCATCACCACGGAAACGTTCAAATTTTACTTTATTAATCATGACATCTGCCACCATGGTTTTTTCGATACGCTTAACTGTTGCCTCATTAAGCGCGCGCGAGCGATAGACCCTACCATCGTCCAAAGTAACCTTAACCTTAAGAATAGGATAAGAAATACTAGCTCCTTGATCTTGGCGTAATGTGTCAATAAGCTTATCAACTTCAAAATCACGATAATCCGTATAAAATCCTAAGTGCCCTGTATGAATACCAACAAAACGAACAGTGTCCAGTTCCTTCTCATACATGTGAAAAGCCGATAAAAGCATACCATCGCCACCGATTGTAATCACAACATCAGGATTTTTTTTACTCAAATAAAAATCTGGATCATCACGAAGAACATTGAAAATCTTTGAAGCAATTCGTCTACTTTGATATTTACCATTAGCAATAATGGCAATTCTTATTGGCTTATCTGTAATATTCATCTGTGTCATCACTATTTCCTACACCATCACTTAAACTTCTATTGGCTGGATCAAAAAGCAATTGTGCTTCTTGAATATCTTCTTTAATCTTTCGCATCTCCTCATCCAATTCAAGGGCAATCTTTGCAGTTATCTCCAAGCGTTGCTTGATATCATCTGGAAAATCTCCTTGGTATTTATAGTTCAAGGAATGCTCTATCGTTGCCCAAAAATTCATGGCCAATGTTCTAATTTGAATCTCTGCTAAAATCGTCTTTTGTCCATCAATCGTATCAACGGGATATTCAACTACTACATGATACGAACGATAGCCACTTGACTTCATATGTCTAATGTAATCTCTCTCTTGGATAACTTTTAAATCATGCCGTTGTCTTAAAAGTCTTAAGACCTCATCCACATCATCAACAAACTGAACCATCACCCTGAGACCAGCGATGTCTTGAATATCCTGAGCAATATTCTCAAAACGAACACCTCTTAAAGCCATCTTTTCTTGAATACTCTCGACTGATTTTACTCGTCCAGTCACAAATTCAATAGGAGAATACTTTTGTTGTTTACGATATTGCTTACGGATTCCCCTCAGTTTAATTTTTAATTCGCCAACGGCTTGAATATAAGGGTCTAGAAATTCTTCCCAATCCATTGTCATTGAAGACTCCTGTCTATTTTCCTTACTTGTTTTACGGTGCATTCTTGTAAAAAAGAGGACTTTTGTATAAAATAAATCTAATTATTATTATAACATAATATTCAGTCCAAAAAAGGAAAGCAAATCGCCTATGACTAATCTCGAAATTGAATACAAGACCATGCTGAATAAAGCAGAGTTCAATCATCTGCAAAACCTACTAATGAACGTCAATCCTATCACTCAAACCAATTATTATTTTGACACACCAGAAGGCGATATGCGATCCAAGAAGTTATCCCTTCGTATCCGTACCTTTGATAAGTTAGCTGAGTTAACCTTGAAAATTCCTGAGACAGTTGGTACTATGGAGTACAATGTTTCCTTAACCAAAAAAGAGGCAAGAGAAATCATGGACACCGGTTGCTTTCCTGATTGCCATATTAGAGAATTATTGACAGATCAAAAAATCCCTCTCGAAAACCTTACCGTTTTAGGACACTTGACGACCATTAGACGTGAAACGCGTCTGCCTATCGGTCTGTTAGCTCTGGATAAAAATCATTACTCGGACCGCATTGATTACGAATTAGAATTAGAAGTTGAGGATGCCGAAAAAGGTCAAAAAGATTTTGACGAATACTTAAAACGGCATAATATCAATTATAAATACGCTAAAAGCAAGGTTGCTAGATTTGCTGCAACCCTTCAAAATAGATAAGCAAACAAGCCTAAGAAAATTCTTTAACATCATTCCGTTAAGTGGAGGCTATGCGAAAAACATTTAAAATATAAAACGGCTTAGAATGACGCTATTAAGAAACGTTCATTCTAAGTCGCTTTATTTAGACCTTCTTTACTACTTTCTTTTCATGACAACTCACTCGTCTTAATGTATTCTAGGCAAGACCTCTTCAATCTCTTGGCGATGTTGTTCGTATTTTTGTGGTAACTGTAACTGTTTTCCGAGTTCCTCTCTACTTTCATCAACCAAAAGCCCTGGAACCTCCGTTGCCATTTCAAAAATCACTTGACCGAGTTCTCTAAAAATAAATAGATTTAAAATAT
>NZ_JBLOJT010000072.1:0-9173 GCF_047785745.1 Streptococcus pluranimalium
TAAATAGCAGCAATAATTATTATTGACTAAGCAATTTTCTCGAACTAATCAGATGTGCCATCCATATACTTCCTTGTTTTATAGCTAACTAGAGCTCCTTTTTTATACCTGCAATGGTTCCTGTTCAAACTTGAAATCTGTCACTAAGCTAGCATCATCTTGCGATTTAAACTGAGATAGATTAAAAAGTCTTAAATAGACTTCCTGAGAAACTAACTCCATAACTCAAAATTGATAATTCCAGCCACCAAGTTCATTCTTAAGTTAAATCACTTCTTATGATTTCGATAAGTAGTTGAAAAAATTTTAAATACCTTAACTTTTGCGAAGACATTCTCTCCCTTAATTTGAATGGAAGATAAAGCTCTGTTATAGGCCTTGTCTTTTTCAGTTAATGGACGGTATTTGCTAGATTTTCGGGGCGTTATAGCTTGAGGATAAATTTTGTTTAACCCTTGATAGCCACTATCTGATAAGATGACTTTGGCTGCTAGTAACGGACGACGGCTTAATCTAAAAAGTTTCATATCATGACAATTACTTATTGGTGCGACATGAAGTCGCTTAATTGAACTGTCTGGCATGATGACCAGACCAACTATTCCGTTAGTTGAGCCAAGTATCAACTGCATGTTCGTCATGTGGTAAGCTGATACGTAAGGTAGCCCTATGTTAAGGTCGAACCGTGAGGGAAGACCGATACTGCTAGCAACAAAGCGGTTAGGGAGCTAGGCTTGATGGTATGGCTAACAAATGTGAACCACTGTTAAATGTCGTTAAGTTGAACAGGCTAAAGTTGCTGATAAGCCTGAACCAAAAGGTGCGCAGTCGGATAACCCTTTCTATAGTAGGGTTACACGGACAGATGACTGTCGGCAGAGAGGTGGAGCCTAACCTATCATTTTGTTCATTAAGTGGAACATGGTAAGCCTGTATTGTTGCTTCTAGCAAGGCAAATCGTAAGAAATGCTGATAACAGTGCAGGTATAGGAAAATGGAAAAAGCGAATGCCATCTTGTAATGAGATGGATAGAGGTTCAAAATTTGCCTCAACTCGAAAGAGTGCAGACTTCCATTCGGTTTCTAATCACAAGAGAACTTGTAGAATTTTTGAAAGGAGAAAGCAAATGAACAGTAAAATGTGTGCTACTACTAACATAGCTAACAGTTGGGAAAGTATTGACTTTGTGACAGCTGAAATCTATGTAAAAAAACTACAAATGCGTATTGTGAAAGCGTGGAAGTTGAGTAAATTCAACCGAGTGAAATCACTCCAATATTTACTAACAACTTCATTCTATGCAAGAGCCTTGGCAGTGAAACGTGTCACTGAAAATCAAGGTAAAAAGACAAGTGGCGCTGATAAAGAGTTATGGTTAACACCTAACGCTAAATATCAAGCAATCAAGAAATTAAAGGTTAAGGGCTATCGTCCAAAACCACTAAGATGGGTATATATTCCTAAAAAAAATGGTAAGAAAAGACCTCTTAGTATTCCAACGATGACAGATAGAGCAATGCAGACATTATTTAAGTTCGCCCTAGAACCTATTGCAGAAACAACAGCAGACCCCAATTCTTATGGCTTTAGACCCAAAAGAAGTACTCAGGATGCTATTGAACAATGTTTCTCAGCTTTGAGTAAGCAAAAATCTGCTAAATGGGTTTTAGAAGGTGACATTAAAGGATGTTTTGATAATATCAGTCACGAGTGGATAATGAAAAACATTCCAATGAACAAGACAATACTTGGACAATGGTTGAAAAGTGGTTATATCGAAAATCGAAAGTTATTTCCAACAGAGTTTGGAAGTCCTCAAGGGTCACCAATCTCACCAATCATTTCAAATATGGTACTAGATGGTATTGAGAGGAAACTTTCAACGACATTTAGAAAGAAAAAGGTTAATGGTAAGGTCTATGCACCAAAAATTAATTTTGTTAGGTATGCGGATGACTTTATTGTTACAGGTGTCAGTAAGGAATTATTGGAAAACGAGGTTAAACCAGTCATTATCCAATTCTTGAAAGAACGTGGTTTGGAGTTATCGGAAGAAAAAACGTTGATAACTCATATCACGGACGGCTTTGATTTTCTGGGCGTAAATATTAGAATGTACGACGGAAAGTTACTAACCAAACCATCCAAAAAGAATTACGAAAGTATTGTTTCGAAAATCAGGGATATTACCAAAAACAACCCCTCGATGAAACAGGAGTTGTTAATCCGTAAGTTAAATCCTATTATTATAGGTTGGCTTAACTACCAAAAGCACAATGTTTCAACAGAAGCATTTCAAAGACTTGATTTTGATATCTATCAATGTCTATGGAAGTGGTGTGTCCGAAGACATCCTAAGAAGGGGAGAAAATGGGTTGCTAATAAATATTTTCATACTCTTGTTAGCCGTAGTTGGATTTTTAGTGTTCCAACTGCCGATACAATGGAAAATGGCGAGCCGTTCTATCTTAGATTGAAGTATGCTTCCGATACTGATATTCGCCGACATATTAAAATTAAGGCGGAAGCCAATCCGTTTGATGAACAATGGCAACTGTATTTTGAGGAACGACAAGAAAAGCAAATGCGACAGGAACTAAAAGGAAGACGTGTGATTAACGGACTATACTATAAACAAAAAGGGCTTTGTCCAGTTTGCGAATTGAAGATTACCAAAGAAACAGATTTCCGAGTTCATCAAACAGTAAAGAACCATAAACCAATAAAAACATTGGTACACCCTACTTGTCATAAAAATGTAAAAGAAAACACGCTGGTTCTCTAACGAGGACTTATAGAAGCTTGAGCCGTGTGAGGGGAAACTCTCATGCACGGTTCTTAGAGGGGAAGGAGGTCGCAAGACCTCTGACCTACTCGACCAGTATCTAAGAAATGTATCTTACCTTCGGATGAAACGATAGCTTGTGCTTTGATAGTATGGTACTTTTTCTTGCCTGAATCATTTAACTCTTGCTTTTTTGGGGACGACAAATGTTAACCTCTGTCGCATCAATAATGATAGTGTCCCCATCTTTGATAGTGGCTTTCCCAACATTGAAACCTCTACGAACAAGGGTCTTTTCAACCCAGTGGCTACGCCTAATGAGATTAGTTTCATGTACGCCAAAATCGGCCGCAATTTGCTCATAAGTACGGTATTCACGCAAATATTGAAGAGTTGCCATCAATAAATCTTCTAAAATCATTTTGGGGTTTCTGCCACCTTTTTGATGAAGTAGTTGATACTCTTCTTTCAAAATGTCGAGCATTTTTGAAAATGGACATCGTTCAACACCAACTAAGCGTTTAAAACGACTATCAGATAATTTTTGGCTGGATTCGTAGTTCATAGGTATATGATAAAACTTTTATAGAAAATAGTTTCGCAGGAAGTCTAATAAAAAAATAGCCTAAATAAGTTTAAAAAGCATCTATTTTCAAACGTTTATTTCATGCTGTTTTCAGCAGCAGGGTTAATTCTGGAGTCTTTGCTAAGCCGATTCAACTATAACGAAGACAGGGTCCCAAATTTTTAAATAATGTAGAGAAGGACTAAATCTCCCATCAGTATTTTCATCGGTAGTTCGAGAAGAATGAGTAAACTTTAATACATTTAATAGAAAGAAAACGTTTTAAAAAACAGTCCTCCTCTCAGCACATTAGCTCTAGCAAAAATAATCATAGCAGCAAATGAACGTGCACAACAAATAAACAATTACTATCATCATTCTAGAACAGCACAGATAAGAAAAAAAGTTGAGCATGTAAAAATCCTCAACTTTTTTAGGCTTATCTCATTTAAAAGACAATTAATGACTTAATAGCTTCTCGTTTATCCATTGCTTCATAAGCAGATTGAATATCATTCAAGATAAACTCTTGTGTAAAGACTTTCCCCGGATTAATTTGACCTGACAATACAGCATCAAGAAGAATTTTTTTATCAAATGTTGTTACCGAAGCAATGCCTCCACGAAGTCCAATATTCTTGAAGAAGAGTTGATTAGTGTTCATCTCTTCTTTTTGTGGAATACCTACGCGACCAACGATAGCTCCTGGACGGGCAATTTTAATAGCTGTATCCACAGATTGCTCTGTACCGACACATTCTAAAATAGCATCAACACCAGCGTTATTAGTCATTTCCATAACGCACTCAACAGCGTCATCACCACGCTCTTCGATAATATCTGTCGCACCGAATTCCTTAGCTAGCGCTTGACGATCAGGGTATTTACTCATAGCAATAATACGCTTAGCCCCAAGAAATTTAGCACCGATAATACCACAGAGACCTACGGCACCATCCCCCATGACTACAACTGTATCACCTGTTTTGACTTCAGCAGTATTAGCTGCATGGAAACCAGTCGCCATAACATCAGACAAGGTTAATAATGATTTCAACTGGTCATCTGAGTAATCTTCTGGTTGTCCAGGAATTTTCACCAAAGCCCAATCAGCATTTTGATAACGCAAATACTCTGCTTGATAACCGATAACAGGGCCTGATTTATAGTTTTGACAATCTCCATCAAAACCTGCCTTACAAGCTGCACAATAGCCACAACCATGTGTAAAAGGAACAACAACAAAATCACCAGGTTTGACATTAGTCACATCACTACCAACCTCTTCAACAATACCGATAGCTTCATGACCTGCATAAGTACCAGATTCTTTTTGAGAAATACCACGATACCACCATAAATCTGACCCACAGACACAAGCACGAACAATTCGGATGACGGCATCCGTTGGTTCTTCAATCCTTGATTTTTCTGTTTCTGTTACCGTCATTTCATACGGTTTGATAAAAGTTGCTACTTTCATAAGACACCTCTTTTCTTTTGCACATATTATACTCTTTTTTCAGTCATTAGAATAATAAAAGCAATTACCTTTAATGAAAAAGATAGAGGAAAAGAGAGTGGAACAAAGATCGGTAACTAGAAGAGTTCGATTCCCCTCACTCTTTATTTCTAGGTTCTGGCTGAAACGGTCTATCCTCAGACCGTTTCACTCCCACCTCCGCACAGTTGAATCGGGTTGTAAAAGCTGATCACATCAGCGCTTTAAAATCCACTCAATCACTGCATCTCACTTGGCTATCTGAATAACCGAAAAAGGCAGGGATTTTTGTCCCAGCCTCTTCTTGATAAAACTGCTATTAAAATTGTCGGTCCATTATTTTAAATAAAAAGCCCAATACTTGTTCTGCTTCATCAGCTGCTAAGAGCTTTTGACCTTGATTCTTCATTTTCACTAAGTAAGCCTTGATCAACTCTTCTGTTTTTTCAAAAGCTTTCGTCTCATTCAAGCGATTATATAAATTTTCCAATGATTCTTCTGACCATTTTTTTCCTTTAACAAATTGGAAATCCTTAGAAATTTGATGATCAATCTCTTTAGCTATTATGTAGGGAGCAGTGTAGATCCCATTTTGGACATCCTGCATTCTAGGCTTGCCAGATCGCTTCTTATCAACTTGGAAATCAATCAGATCATCACTGATTTGAAAAGCCATGCCAATGGATTGACCGAGATTATAGGCTAGACGAGATTCTCTTTTTGAAATTCCCTTCTCCCATGCTCCCAACTGACAAGCTAAGGCAAAAAGTAAGGCGGTCTTACCTTTAATTTGCTTTAAATAAGCCTTCATGGTCATCTCTTGATCAAATTGGTTCATTAATTGTGCCAACTCTCCTGCAAGAATCCTTTCAATAAGCTTATGATTCCCCAAATATTGATCATTTTTATCAATATCCAAGAGATTTGAAGCTTTCAATAAAAAACGATTAGCATAACTCAACAAATAGTCACCGGCATAAATCGCAATACGATTAGAAAAGGTTTTACTCATCACTTGCAGGCCGCGACGACTATCAGCTTCATCAATAACATCATCATGAATCAAGGTTGCTAAGTGTAATGTTTCTAGATAGGCAGCTAGGTAGAGCTTACCCTCTGTAATATATCCTGTCTTGGACTGAGACAGTAACAGGCACAAACCCGACCGTAAATACTTGCCAGGAGCTTCCATATAGGCAATAATTTTTTCTTTGACTTCTGGATGTATGACTGATAATTCAGAAATCATCAGTGATTTTACAGATTCTAGCCCTTTTTGAATCTCTGGAAAATCATTCCAAATGTGATGTACCACACAAAACTCCTTATTTATCTTAAAAATAGTCAATTTTAATTTTTCTTACTTAAAAATAAAGGCTATCTCAGGTTAGTCATTACAACTATCATGAGATAACCTTATTCTTATTATAACACGGATGTTTAAGAAATCCTAAAGTCTTTATTAGCGTTTATATAAATGTTTAGGCTTGCCGTAAATAAACTTGTCTAGTAGTCGTCCTAACCATGGCATAATCCAGTAATCAAGACCAAAAGAACGTCCTGCACCTGCCATCAAAGCAATAGCAACTGGAATAAACCAAACATTAACCCAAAAGAACATCCCTGAGAGACTGAACATAACAACAAAGGCTGCTGTTACAGCTGATACCAGCCAGACAAAGGCACCAACAATGAGAGCAAGACCAATTGCAATTTCAAGACAAGTCATCATTTTCTGTATGAAAAGAGCAACTTCTTGGTTTGGCAACATAAATTTCATGATAGCGGCAAACCAATCTGGCATTTCTTTTAACACTTGCATTGGTTCTTCACCATAAGCATAACTCAAACTAAAGATTTGGTGACCAGTTTCAGCAGTTGCTTGTGCTGCACCTTCTGCCGCTTGAGAAGCCCCTGATACTGCTTCAGATGAAGCTGCGGTTTCTGAAGCTCCTGAAGTTGCTTCAGAAACTTGTTGTAACCATGGGAATGGGAAGACAACCTTATCACCAAACCATGATTGCGTTCCAAAGAGACCAAAGGCTTTCTTAACCCCCTCAAACAACCAAACTGATCCGTAGAAAATACGAAGTGGCACTAACCACATGCGGTTCCCCTTGCTTGAAGTATGACTACCGAACATATTACGTCCGTCAGCAACGTCGAAGAATTCGTGGCGCATATATACTCCGATATTATAGAAACTACGGATTGTAAAGAAGTATAAAAGGTTGGTAAAATGTTTCATAGCACTTGCCATGAACCCTGATACATGGTACTTATCCATGACATAAGCAACTGTGTATTTCGCCCCGATGGAAATCAGAAAACCATCGTATTTACCTTTGAAGGCTTCTTTTTCACCACCACTAATAGCTGCGATAATATTATGAGCTGCCGTATGACCAGTTTGCTCAGCTGCTTGCACGGTTTGAGGAACTGGATGCCCTTCTTGTGAGCCATCTTCGTAGTACATGACGTCACCTGCAAGATAAACATTCTCTTTTCCTTGGGCCTCCATGTATTGGTTTGCAACAAGACGTCCTGCTCGCGCCTGTTCAATACCGAATTCAGCTGTATCTGTGTTTGCTTTAACACCTGCTGTCCAAATTGAGGTATATGTTGGAACAACGCGACCTGAAGAAAGGTGTAAGGCATCTTTTTCAACACTTGTTACACCGTCTGCAAGAATCAACTCAACACCTTTTTTCTCAAGATATTTGCGCGCTTTGGTTTGCTCTTTCTCTGTTACCATGTTGAGAATATTTGGCATAGCTTCAACTACTTTGAGTGAGAACTCTTTTGGATCAAGTTTGTAACGTTTCGCTAAAATTGGCACCCAGTCAATCAACTCACCAATCATTTCAATACCCGTAAAACCAGCACCAATAACAGTAAAGGTTAAAAGGGCACGACGTTTAGCGTCATCATGTTCACTCATAGCTTGCAAGCATGAGTGAACGATATGATCGTGCAATTTTTCTGCTGCTTCGATTGACCAAAGTGTAAAGCCATTTTCTTTAACACCTGGTGTGCCGAAGTCATTTGCTTCGCCACCCATTGCAAGAAGTAAGTAGTCAAAATCAAGTGTTTGATCTTCAGCAATAACTTGTTTGTTATCATAATCAATTGATACAACTTTATCTGTTACCAAATTAACTTTAGGATACTTTTTAAAGATACGTTGTAAATCGTATTTGATCGCTTCTGGTTCTACACGACCTGCTGCTACTTCATGCAGTTCAGTCATGTAAGTTTGGAAGGAATTTTTATCAATTAAAGTAATTGAAACATCTTTATCTTTTTTATATTTTTTAGCTAATTGACGAGCTGCAGTCACACCTGCATATCCAGCACCAACGACAACGATATTTTTTGTCACTGCTAAATCCCCCTATTGATTATTCATAATTCGCTTTCAATTATATCAAACTAGTTAGTATTAAACAATATAGTTTGAAAAAAAAATCACAATTTTTTCGATAGTTTTTATGATAAAATAGTTTTATGATACATTCCAACCGAAAATTAATGTTTATCACAATGCTGGTAGCCCAAGCGGTAGTTATTTCTTTTTTTGAACGTTTTATTCCAACACCTTTCTCGTTTGCTCCTGGCGCTAAGCTAGGACTAGGTAATCTGATTACTATTTTGTCCCTCTTTACTCTTCCAATCAAAGATAGTTCGAAAGTAGTCGCTTTTCGACTAGTCGTATCTACCTTTTTAAGTGGTACCTTTTCAACCTTTTTATATGGTCTTGCAGGAACGCTCTTTAGTTTTCTAATCATGCTATTCATCAAATCCCTAGGACCCAAACGCGTAAGTGTTATTGGAATTTCAGTTATGGGAGGAATCATGCACAACATTGGACAACTTGTCGTTTTCGCCCTCATTGGGCAATCCTGGTTAGTGTTAAACTATTTACCGATTTTATCTTTCAGTGGTATTCTTTCTGGCTTTTTCGTTGGTCTAGCAGGTAATTATCTCTTAACGAAATTAAAACCATTACAAGAATTTCAAAAAGCCCTACCCGACGGTTGGCACATCAAGTCATAATTTTTTATATCAAAGTACCCGTTGTGCTAGTTAACTTTTTGCCAAAATAAAAAACTTTGCATATCATAAACTCAAAACAACCACGAAATGAGTGAATGATATGCAAAGCCAACAACATTATCTCGCAAATCCCAATCAAACACAAGTTATTTTTTCAAAAATTTTACTAAAAATATCTACTCTTTATGAGCGTTTTGTACCATCGTCGGTTACAAATCGTCGTAATGTACACTTACAAAAGCAACCCGATGTCGTTATTAGAGCG